>NZ_VAUV01000020.1 GCF_005780165.1 Phragmitibacter flavus
ACTGGCCTGCCGGTGTTGATGAGTTCAACGGCCTGTGCTTTAAATTCGGCGGTGTATCGTTTGCGTGGCTTCGATGTCATTTGGATGGTATTCTGGAGTGGATGGTCCAGAAATCTAGCTCACCTCAAAAGAGGTATAAAAATTGAAGATAATGTTGCAATGCGCGGACTGACCCCTGTCAATGCGCGGACTGACCCCTGTCACTTTGAAGCTAATGTTGCAATGCGCGGACTGACCCCTGTCATGGATTTTTTCCGTGCCAGCTTAGTGATGCACGCTCAATAAATCCAAAGATTTCATTGGTGTCATCCTGTTTTTCTATACCTATGTTTAGGCCGGCTCTCATGACAGTGGATGTGCTAACATTCAGCGGCGTTCTGTAATGACTGCGGTGGAGAGCACACGCTATCTTATGCATTGTTCGCTCAATTCTCTCCCAATTGAGACGAACAGTCCAAAAGTCCCTTCCTTGGTAACTAACTTGCTCCATGCAAGAGCGAACACTGGCTTTCAGCGATGGACTCAGATCAAAGGATCTAAATGTCGTTGCTAAGACTTCCTGTTTTCCAGCATCTTGAGCACCGGCAAATCCGATAAAAATATTTCGCACATACTCGTCGTCTTTTGACGTTTTTTCATTATGGAATGAGCACGAGGGAACCGTGATCAGTTGGCTGCGTTGTTTTTTCGGGAAAAAGCACTTCGCCGGAGCATGCTCCACTGAGGTTGCTTTGTTTTTGCACATGTAACAAGTTTGTGTGCTCATTCTTTAAAACCATAAGACAAAAATTGTAAAATGGTCGTCTAGCTTGTCACCCTTTGATTGTTTTTCTTCTCTGAGGAACCTTATTCTTCAAAAACTGAGCTTTGCCTTCGTTTATATAGATAGTTTCGATTAAACCCTCCGCAATATCTAGAGAGCTGATTATGTCCAGTCGCGAAGGGGAAAAGTTCCGATGAATGGACGCGTGGCCTATTTCAAGAGTATCTTCAATAATCTTCTTTTGACGTGGCGAGATACCTCCTGCAATCTGAAGATTATAAAGTTGTTTTTGGAACGAGCCATTGTCACCGACCTGATCAATCATAATGCTTTCTAAGAGCGCCCGGACCCCCATGGCTGCCAGGGCATAGCATTTGCTATGGAGCGCAGAATAAATTTCTGGAATTAGTCGGGTTACGAATTCGGGCAGCCAGATGATTGCAAGCTTCTGACCATCTACAAGTGTCATTGCGTGCGTCCATGTGGGCATTCTTCGGAAGGTGGCTGGGGGATAGTAATTGATGGAGGGAACTTCTCGCCCATCTTCATCTGTCACTTCTGATTGTAAGCACGTATGCCGGAATGTGATAGATTCACACCCGGCACACTGCAACAATTCATAAAAGTCTTCACCGTGGATTCGAGCCGGTGGGTCTTCAGAAAGAATCTCGTTCCGGGCAGTCTTATGGTAGTGAATAAGGAAGTGGTTTCGATCTCCTGAACACTGGTTGCAGTGCGCTTTGACAATGTCGCCTTGATTCATGAGGAATGCTAATTGGAAGAATTTGCTTGCTAGATGATCAGGCTGATGTCGTTGTTTATTTCCCTGAAAGGGCGTTTTTTGCCTTCTGTTGTGAATACTGACACGGTGTTCGCTGCAACCTCGCCAGAAGCCAGAAACGCAAAAAAATCGTCAATATTTGAAGACCAGTGTGAAATGTTGAGGTTGCGTCCGGTATCACGCTCTCTAGTCAAAAAGGAATAGAGGCATTGCCCCGGTGATCCTTCGAAATAGATGATTCTAAACATTCCACGGGCTGCTGCAATGTGCTTCTGTCTTAAGATGGGAAAGCCAGGAAAAGACAAAACAATTCCCGACTTTTTGGCGGTTTTTGCGCGTTGATCGAGTTCAGTAAGAAGTGGTATCGGATCACAGCTCAGAAAAAACCTATCCCACTGAGGTTTCAGCCCGTGATGAATCATACCATCTACTGGTGGCCACAAATCAGCCTCAATAAAAACAAGCCTCTCGTGTTCAGCTAGCTGCTCGCTGAGGTAGGACTTGCCTGCCCCTGAAGGGCCAAGGGAAAATGTGTGCATGGTTTTGTGGCTCAGGAGGTTGTTTAAGAAATGGCTTTGGCTACTTATCACAGTTTCACGGCCTAATCCTTCGAAAAAATATCTTTTAAGGGATTCCGAAGCTTGATGTATAGATTGGGGGGTATTATAATGTTTGAGTTGATACAATGCTCCCATCCAAGCGTTGTTGTGTCAGAAGCGTAACCCGTTGATAATCAACGCACCATTTTGAGATTTGAGGCTTCTCGTAGGGGTCGCCATCTTTACCTAGGCAGTAGCGAGGCAAATCGGTCATAAAGTGAGGCATTAGGTCACTCTGTGGAAATACACCCCGCACGCGAAAGCAAGATTTTGGCGGTTAGTGCGCTACCGCAACACGTTGTTGCCGCATTTTGGTTTGAATCGATCCTGTCCTGACGCCAAGGCTAACCTCATCCAACCGCGTGATGCCCATTCTTCATTGTCCGCTGCATTCTTGTTGTGGGTGCTCACCCTGTCAAGGTTTTGCACACTGACCCCATTGCTTTGCTGACCCCTGACCCCATTGCTTTGCTGACCCCTGACCCCATTGCTTTGACCCCATTTCTTCCTCACTGACCCCATTTCTTCCCGTTCAATTTTACCTCCAGTCGGCGGGAGGTGACTTCGTCCATTTCTCGGGATATTTGAATATTCGATGTTCCGTGTATGGCAAGTTAACTATTCGGGATGTGATTCCCATACCAAACCCAACAAAACCTATTTTGATTGCCTTGGCGGGCTCAAAGAATGCCGCCCATTCAATGCCACCTATCATGCAAATAATACACCAACCGAGAGTGTTTTCTTCGCAGTCAACTCCAATATCTTCACGCGGGTCGTGCTTCGGATCCGATTTAGGAGTGGTAAAGCGCCAAGCGGTGGTCATTATTTTTTCAGTCGGTCGCCCCAATAGCGTCCTTCTTAGTCGCTTTACTAAATATATTGGGAGCTTTCTGCTTCCCCAAGGAACGCTCGTGCAATAATGAACCCTAATGGCAACATATGCCACAAACAGTTCAATAAGGTCGAACCTCAACCTCCAATATCTATCTCCAAAAAGATATGTTGTCCCATACTTGCGGAGCATTTTCCTATCCCTATTGACAATCGATTTAGCGTAGTTTTCTACTATCGAGGCTTTCTGCTCGCATGAAGAGCACAACAGATAGTGTTTATTGCTATCTTGGAGTTGTATTTTTAGGCCATTGTTCAGTTGTGAAATATTCACTACTCCGCCCCATGCAGTTTTATGCCAATCGAATGCCCAACTTGGAATGATGTGGCTAAGACGAAGCGAAGAGCGCGTTCCGCACACGATACATCTTCTGAGGATTCCCCCGGCTGTCCTTTGATCACTCCCATCAATACTTTTTATCTTTTGTCCCGAATCAGTATCGAAGACCTTCCATCTTCCTCTCCGAGGGTAGTTGCGCTTTTTCATTCATTAATCGTAGAAGCGTTTACCGTTGCACGAATAGAGGCAATATTTGCAGCTTCTGATCACGTGCTACTTTTGGGCTTCTGCATTCATTGTTGAACTCGGCGAACACCACATTCCCCTCATTGAGTAGAGGGCAATTTCACTCAGTGTTGGCGCTTTGAATTACCTGCTGCCGTAAATCTCCTTAACCTTTTCAACAGCTGCCTCCTCGGCAATTTTGATGACCTTATCGGCGAATTTTCCTAATTCCCGTTCAAGTTGTATACCCCTTTGCGTTTGCTTGGCGGGATCGGATGAAGGCGGTGACTGTAGAGCATTCACAAGTGAAATTAGTTCGTGGCTGATTTCGTGGCTACGGTAGGACATGGTGTTTAAGATGTTATGTTGTTAGCGGTTACTAAACACACCTGCGGTATCGAGTAAAGTCTGGCAATAGTGTATTTCAAAACAAAAAACCCTTTGCACAATGCGGACAAAGTGCTTTTAGCTTTCCATGTCCTACGAACTGCTTTGGAACCATGCTCGGGAGATGCTGAAAACGGCAGAACAGCCAGTTCTCACGCGCAAGAAGATTGCGGAAATCCTTGGCGTCGAATCGATTGAGAAAGAAGATCTCATCGAGGCGTTTAGAGCTGAAGATCCTGAGGGGTTCATGTTCGACTTGCGCTGGATAGACCTTCCACTCTGGGAAGTGGTGTTCTACAAAAGCCTGAGCCAAGTGTCATAACCCATCTCCTCGGAAAATGTCGGATTTTTGCTATCAGCTCGCGACGTAATTTCGTGAACGTTTTCACGATAAACGATCGTCCAGAAATGCCTTAGGAATCAATTTGAGGATTGTTTTGTGTTTTTCCGCCAGAAGCGACCTGTCAAACTCAACGCGGGGATGAATGGGGTCAGGGGGCAGTATGCAAAAAATTGACCGATTGCATCTTTTATATTGAATAGGACTATGACGGATAGTGAATTTGACCCAGAGTCGGTGGCGGTTTTGAAGTAGGACCGCAGGGGAAGGTATTGACGACATTCTGCCAACGCATGGCGTTGTTTAAGCAGTTCAACAGGTCTAGATTGAGAGGTGCAATAGGTCTGGATTGAGCGGTGCCGAATTTGCGCGTGTGGCCGGTATAAACTATTGGACTTTCTCCTCCTTGAGCCAAGAGCAGAAGCGGTCAGGGCATAAGTCGTCTTTAAGATATCCTCCTGACGAGACTAAAACATTAAACAGGGCACATTTTCGCATCCTGCTTTTTGATGATGTGTTATCTCAGTTCCCAGATGTTTGGCATCCGCTTAATGCGGTTGGGGCAGGGCGGGGGAGGCGGGTGGTTGTTGGGGGTGGTCTTCTGAAACGGCTTTTTTGCGGGAGAACTTGACGGTGAGTTTGCGGATGACCAGATAAAATACCGGGGTGAGGACGAGGCCGAAGATGGTGACGCCGATCATGCCGAAGAACACGGCGGTGCCGAGGGCTTGACGCATCTCAGAACCGGCACCGGAGGCGAGGACGAGGGGGGTGACGCCGAGGATGAAGGCGAGAGAGGTCATCAAGATGGGGCGGAGTCGGAGACGGGCGGCTTCGACGGTGGCGTCGAAGATGTTCTTGCCCTGGTCTTCCAGTTGTTTGGCGAACTCGACGATGAGGATGGCGTTTTTGGAGGCGAGTCCAACGAGCACCACGAAGCCGATTTGAGTGAAGATGTTGTTGTCCATGCCGCGCCAGATGACGCCCCAAAGAGCGGCAAGGATGACGAGGGGAACGATGAGGATGATGGCGAGAGGAAGGGACCAGCTTTCATATTGCGCGGCGAGGGCGAGGAACACGAAGATGACGCAGAGGGGGAAGATGAAGATGGCAGAGTTGCCAGCGAGGATCTCTTGAAGGGTGAGCTCGGTCCAGTCGAAGGTGAAGCCGCGCGGGAGTTCGGTTTTGGCGAGGTTTTCCATCATGGCGATGGCCTGACCGGAGGAGACGCCGGGGAGCGTGCTGCCGGAGAGGTCGGCGCTGGCGGCGGTGTTGAAGCTGGCGGCGATGTCGAGTCCGGTGGTTTCGTGAATGGTGACGAGGGTGCCGAGGGGGACCATCTGGCCTTGGTCGTTACGGACCTTGAGGCGGGTGATGTCAGAGGGTTTGACACGGAACTTGGCTTCGGCCTGGGCGGTGACTTGATAGACGCGACCGAATCGGTTGAAGTCGTTGACGTAAATGGAACCGAGGCAGGTTTGCAGGGTTTCAAAGATGTCGGCGAGGCGGATGCCCATGGACTTGGCTTTGAAGCGGTCGACGTCGACGCGGATCTGCGGGACGTTGGGACGCATGGTGGTGAAGACGCTGGTGAGGCCGGGGAGGGTGTTGGCCTTTTGCATCATGTTGAACGCAACGCCGGCGAGGGCGTCTTTGCCTTGGGCGTTGTTGTCTTTGATTTGAAGTTTGAATCCGCCGGTGTTGCCGAGTCCGTCCACGGGCGGAGGGGGAAAGCAGAACACCATGGCTTCCTGCATGGCACCGTAGGCTCCACTGATCTGGCCGAGGATGGCGCCCATGCTTTTGTTGGGGTCTTTGGCGCGGAGTTCGAAGTCTTCGAGGATGATGAAAAGGGTGCCGGCGTTGGGCATGGCGGAGCCGCCGGAGAGAAGGTGAAAGCCAGGGATTTCGATGCTGTGGGCAACGCCGGGGATGCTGCGGGCGATGCGGGTCATTTCGTTGGTGACCTTGCGGGTTCGCTCGATGGAAGCGGCATCGGGCAGCTGGGCAAAGGCGATGAGATAACCTTTATCGCTGGTGGGAACGAAGCCGGCGGGGACGCTGGTGAAGGTGCGTCCGGTGAGGAACAGCAGGCCGACGTAAATGAGCAGGGCGATCACGGAGAAGCGCAGGGCGCGTCGCACGATGCCGGTGTAGCCGTTGGTGAATTTTTCGAACAGCCAGTTGAAGCCGTTGAAGAGCCAGCCAAGGGTGAAGTTGATGAGGCGTTGGAACCAGTCGGGTTTGGCACCGTGAGGTTTGAGCAGGATGGCGCTGAGAGCCGGGGAAAGGGTGAGGGAGTTGAAGGCGGAGATGACAGTGGCGACCGCAATGGTGAGGGCGAACTGCCGGTAGAACTGGCCGGTGAGTCCGGTCATGAAAGCGGTGGGCACGAACACGGCGGTGAGGACGATGGCGACGCCGATGACGGGTCCGGAGACTTCCTCCATGGCGCGTCGGGTGGCGGCGAGAGGGGTTAGTCCGAGGGCGATGTTTCGCTCGACGTTTTCGACCACGACGATGGCGTCATCGACCACGATCCCAATGGCGAGAACGAGACCGAACATGGTGAGGTTGTTCAGCGAGAAGCCGAACAGTTTCATGACCAGGAAGGTGCCGATGATGGAGACGGGAACGGCGAGCAGCGGGATGATGGAGGCGCGCCAGTTTTGCAGGAAGATGATGACGACGAGAACGACGAGGATGAGCGCTTCGATGAAGGTATGGATGACGGCGTCGATGGACTTTTGGGTGAACATCGTGGTGTCGTAAACGATGCGGTAGTCGAGTCCGGGGGGGAATGATTGTTTGAGTTCCTCCATGCGTTCGCGGACGGCGGCACTGGTTTCGAGGGCGTTGGAACCGGGGAGCTGGAAGACGCCGAGGGAGCCGGTGGCCTGACCGTCGAGATAAGATTCCATGTTGTAGTCGCGTCCGGCGAGTTCGACACGGGCAACGTCTTTGACGCGGGTGACCTGGCCGTCGTCGCCGCTTTTGACGATGATGTTTTCGAATTCGGCGACTTCAATGAGCCGGCCCTGGGTGCTGATGGTGAGTTGGTAGTCGGTGCCCATCGGAGCAGGCGGGGCGCCGAGAATCCCGGCGGCGGCCTGCACGTTTTGTTCGCGGATGGCATTGACGACGTCGGTGACGGTCATGTTGCGCGAAGAGATCTTGTCGGGGTCGAGCCAGATGCGCATCGAGTATTCGGAACCGCCGAAGTTTTGCACGAGGCCGACGCCGGGGAGACGGGCGAGCTGGTCCTTGAGGTTGAGGAGCGCGTAGTTGCCGACGTAAAGATCGCTGAGGCTGTTGTCGGGCGAGATGAGGTTGACGACGAGGGTGAAGTTGGGCGACTGTTTGACGGTGGTGACGCCGAGTCGGCGCACGTCCTCGGGGAGTCGGGCTTCGGCGACGGCGACGCGGTTTTGCACCTGGACCTGGGCGATGTCGAGATCGGTGCCGAGTTTGAACGTGACGATGATGGTGCAGGTGCCGTCGGAGGTGCTGTTGGAGCTCATGTAGAGCATGTTTTCAACGCCGTTGATTTCCTGTTCGATGGGACGGGCAACGGTTTGGGCGAGCACCTCGGGGTTCGCGCCTGGGTAGCGGGCGGTGACGAGGACGGTGGGGGGGACGACCTGCGGGTATTGCTCGATGGGCAGGGTGAAGAGGGCGATGCCACCGGTGAGGGTGAGCACGATGGAGAGCACCGCCGCGAAGATGGGGCGGTCGATGAAGAACTTGGCGAAATTCATTGCGGGTGGCTGGGAGTGGCGGGACTGGACGGGGCGAGGCTGAGCTAACTGGGCGGAGGCAAGGCGGGGCGGAGAATTACTGGGCGGCGGTGGCAGCAGGAGGGGCTGCGGCGGCTGCGGCGGCGCTGGCTTCAGCTTCGGTCATGGGGGTCACCGGGGTGCCGGGGTAGGCTTTGGAGAGACCGTTGATGATGACCTTGTCCTGCTCGGTGAGTCCTTCGCGGATGACGCGTTTGCCGTTGATGACGGGTCCGAGAATGACGGGACGGGGGGCGACGATGTTGCCTTCGCCGACGACCATGACGACCTTGCTGGCCTGGTCGGAGCCGATGGCCTTGTCGTCGATGAGCAGGGCTTCGTATTCGCCGCTGTTGGGAACACGGACGCGGGCGAAATAACCGGGTTGAAGGATGCGCTGACCGCGTGGGGGTTTGGGGTTGTCGAAGAGGGCGCGAACTTGAATGGTGCCGGTGCTGGGATCGAGGCGGTTGTCGACAAAATCAATGACGCCTTTGAAGGGGAAATCGGTGCTGTCGGCGAGGGCCATTTCGCAGGGGATGATGTCTTCTTCTTTGGTGGCGGCTCCGGTGCCTTCGCGGTTGAGGCGCTGGTAGCGAAGGACGGAGAGTTCATCGGCATCGATGTAGGCGTAGATGGGGTCGAGGGCGACGATGCTGGTGAGTTCGGTGGCTCCCATGGGGCCGCCGATGACGAGTCCGCCGACGTCCATCATGCGACGGCTGATGCGACCGGCGATGGGGGCTTTGATGGCGCAGTATTCAACGTCGATGGACGCTTTGGCGACGGTGGCTTCGGCGGCTTTGAGTCCGGCATCGGCTTCGCGCAGGGCGGTGGAGCGGGTGTCGAAGTCTTCGGCGGAAATCGCTTTGGCTTCGACGAGTTTGGTGGCGCGGTCGAGTTCGTTTTTGGCAAGTTGATGACGAACGCGGGCTTGTTCGAGCTGGGCGCTGGCCTGATCGAGGGTGGCCTGGAAGGGACGGGGATCGATTTGGAAGAGCAGCTGGCCTTTGGTGACTTCGGAACCGTCCTGGAAGTGGGTGCTTTGAAGGTAACCGGTGACTTGCGAATAGAGGCGCACGGATTCGGAGGCTTCGATGCGGCCGGTGAATTCGTCCCATTCAGTGATTTTTTGTTTCACGGGATTGGCGATGGTCACCGTTGGCGGGGGCATTTGCATGGCGGCCTGGGGATCGGCGGCGGGTTTGCAGGCTGACAGAGTCGCGACGAGGGCGAGGAGAGAGATAGGGCGCTTCATGCAGGGAGACGAGAGGTGATCGGAAGCCAATTACGTGGCTCGGCGGATGTCAGATGTTGCCTAAACAACAAATGTTGGATAAATTTGATGAATTGTCGCAACTGTCAATGTTGAAGGTCGTTATCTTATCTTATGCCTCCAGTCATCAATGCCACTCTAGATCCAAGAATCGTTCGCACCCGCCAGTTGTTGCGGGAGGCGTTGGTGGGGTTGTTGGAGGAAAAGGATTTTGAGGTGATTACCGTTCAGGACATTGCGGATCGCGCGACGGTGAACCGGGCGACGGTGTATGCGCATTACCAGGACAAGTATGACTTGTTGGCAGATGCGATCCGGGCGGCGTTTCTGGAGGTGTTGGATCGCTGGATGGTGGGGCGAGTGGTGACGGAGGAGGGACCGCGGCAGATGCTGCTGGCGGTGTGTGATTTTGTCGGTGGGTTGGAAACGAAGTGCAAGGACGGTCCGAAGAATCGCATGTGCGAGCCATTTTTGGAGGCGCAGGTGAAGGAGGTGTTGAGGGATCTTTTGGTGCCGTGGGTGGCGGAGATTGAGAAGGGTGGACAGGCGGAGTTGAAGGCGACGTTGTGGAGCTGGTCGATTTATGCGGCGGCTTGGGAGTGGCTGTATCGGGTGAGGCCGGGGTCGGCGGAGGATTTTGCGGATGGGGCGATTGCGTTGATTCGTGGTGGGTTGGAGTGAGTGGTCGGTGGTTGCCCGCTTGGATGATTCGATTTTGAGGCAGAAGAATGCTGTTCGCCGACGAAGATTGGCGGGGGAATTTGGGGAACCAAATTTCAATTTGAGGTGGTGATTGGCTCA
Organism: Phragmitibacter flavus; assembly: GCF_005780165.1. Classification (NCBI taxonomy): domain Bacteria; kingdom Pseudomonadati; phylum Verrucomicrobiota; class Verrucomicrobiia; order Verrucomicrobiales; family Verrucomicrobiaceae; genus Phragmitibacter; species Phragmitibacter flavus. The sequence goes on from NZ_VAUV01000020.1 coordinate 10,123, forward strand.
TTAGAGCCAGAGGGCGGCTTTTATGCTGGCCCGGCTTTGGCATCGTGAGGCATTTCTTTTTGGTTCGACGAGATCCGGTATTGTGTAAGGGCGTTTTGTAGGTATGCAAAATTGGAACACTTGCTTGAGTAAATTTTTGTTCCGATGTTTGAAAAGTTGATTTCGACCCGCCCGCGCTGTTGTGCCCTGATTCTGGGAGCCATTTCTGCACTGTGTTTCTTGTTTGTAGTGCTGGCCAACGCGCCATGGGAAGGTCCTGCATTGAGGACGGTCGCCAAAGCGATGGAGGTGCCGAAGGAAGAGGTGCCGCGCAGTGTTTTTTTTGATGTGAAGAGCCTTGGGGAATACCGGATTGGCGTGGATGCCTATGTGCAGATTGGGGTGTGGCAGGGCGTTCTGGCGGTCGGGGTGATCCTTTTGTTGGCGGCGTTGACGGTGCGCTGGTGGGTGCCGATGGTCATGCGTCCTGCGTGTCGATGGCATGGGGTGGAAGGGGTGACGGGGGTGGCTCTATGGCAAGTAAAGAGGATCGATCTGGTGTTGTTGTTGGTGCTGGTGGGAGTGGCGACGGCTTATCGGGCTCCGCATCTGGACCGGATGATCTACTTTGATGAGCAGGACAATCTGCGTAGAAATTTTCATGGTCATCTGGAGATTCGAACAGACGGGACGGAGCGTTGGCGGGAGGCGCGATGGAAGGATGCGCTTTGGGAAAACATGTTGGGGAACAATCCGATTCTTCTGAGTTTGGCGACCCAATCCAGTCTGCGTATTTGGCGTTGGGCGACCGGAACTGATCGGCAACGATTCAACGTGGTGGCGCTGAGAGTTCCCGTTTTTCTCGCCGGGATTGGGGCGGTTGTCACGGTCTGGTGGTTGATGCAGATTTGGGGATTGCGAGTGGGAGCGGCCATTGCCGCCGGGCTGGCAGCCATTCATCCGATGCACATCGACTACAGCCTGCAGGCGCGAGGTTATGCGTTTGTGTTGCTGCTGGTGCCTTTGGCGCTTGGCTTTGCGTGGATGGCGCTGCGGCATGATCGATGGCGGTATTGGTGGGGGTTCGCGATCAGTGTGCTGTTGTGTTTGCTGTCGTATCCCGGGTCGATGCATTTTGCTTTCGTGATGAATGCGGGGCTGTTTGCGTTGCTCGGGTGGCGGTGGTGGCGCAGCCGGGACAAAGCGTGGTCGGGGCCGATCTCGCGGCTGTTTGCGGTGAATGTGGCGGTCGCGTTGCCGTTCATCGTGGTGATTGCGCCGCATGTTCCCCAGGCCAGTTACATTTTTCGTGAGATTTTTGAATTGATCGAGCTGGAGCCCTACTGGTTTTTTTATGCGTGGTCGCAATACAGCACGGGGACGAGTTTCCCTTCGCCCGGTGATGTCCGGGATTTGAAGGCGGGGACGGTTTCGCTCGGTGAGGTTTTGGTGAGTCGCTTCGCTGCGATGGAACCGATTCTTGCGGGAATGCAATGGTTGCTGCTGCCCGGGCTGATCATTGCGGGCATGGCGTGGTTGGTTCGTGGGAGGCAAGGCAAGGGGGCTCCTGCGGCATGGGTATTGGGTTTTGCATTGGTGGCACCCTTGGTGGCGCTGGTTCATCAGCAATTCACATCGCTCTATTTTTATTACTGGTATCTCTCTTATCTTTTGCCGGCAGCCATCGTGGGGATTGCCGTCGGGTTGGGGAAGGTGGTCGAACCAATGATCAAGGAGCGGGGCGTTTGGCCTCGATTGGGGGGACTGGCTGTGATCGCGGTTTTCTTCGCAGTATTTGGCTGGCAAACTCAATATTGGACGGGTCGGAATGGGAGGGTGGCGCAAAATAGTGAATGGCCTGCGGCGGAAAACGGGGTGTCTGCTGTGGAGTTCAAGCGTGGCGACAGTCGATGGATCGCGACCAGGGATGGGCAGTCGATTTGCTATCGCGATGTCTATGAGGCCGGCAGCCGAATCCGCGCGGGCCGTGGGGGAGACTAGTCCGGGGTCTTTTTTCCATCTGCATGAGAAAAATTGATGGATTCGCCAATCAATTTCCCGTTCTTAATTTCAACAAGCTTTTTGGATTCTCTCTCGCGTTTGCCGAAAAGATGGTAGGTCAAGTTGACGTGGTAGATGCCGTCGGTCAACATCGGGAGAGCAGTTTCAAGAGTGAGCGGGGCATCACCAACTTTTTTCGACAATGGAGCCCGCATGTTTACTTTTCGCGGTCCTTCTTTACCGGATTGGAAGTTGTAAAGCTCAATGAAAGGAGGCCTGTTCGAATAGAATCGCCACGTTTTTTCATCGCCAAGAAGGGTAACTCGGATTGGCACCAGGTTGAGTGGTAGGGTGACTTGAATTTCGTCGAGAATGTGTCTGGAACTTTGAACTTGGATCGACTGGGAAAAGGGGACATGCTTGAAGGCCAGAGCTCCGATTCTGTCGAAAACAAAAGTATATCGTCCCGGATTCACACCAGAGAAATTCATCCTGATTTCAGTTTGCCCATCCATAGGAGTTTCAGGCGTTGGCTGGTTGTCAGGAAAAACCAAAATAGGAGAACTTTGGTCGGAGTTGCAGTCGACGAGATAGCCTCCCAGTCGATCCATCAATCCAGCGAGTGCAGGGTCGTCTCCGATGACTTTGACCGAGACTGTGAGGTTAGGCTCACCTGTGATCTGCGACTCGGTTGCGATTAGTGATGAACTGGATTTGGTGGGAGTGGTTTCGGACGTTGCGATAGGGGCGAAGCTCAGGAAAAGCGTTAGACAGACAACGACGTGAAATGGGACTAGGTGCCTGGTTGGGCGCATTCCGGGATGAATTGAGATTGTCCGCATACTCTTTGTTGATTTTTCACTCGGCAGTTCGCTTTGATCTTGGCTGCTCGGATCAAATTAAGGGGCCGCCGAAGAGTTGGGAGCCAGTGACGGGCCGGAGGTGGAGAGGGGGCGGTGGATGGCGTTGGGGCGGCGGAATTTTACGGACTTGAGGACGACGGTGGAACCGTTGGAGGCACCGATGGCGGGTCGGAATGACAGGTTGGTGAAGTCGGCGCTGAAGCTGTGGAAGGGGGTGTCGTTGACGCGGATGTCGACGCCTTGGAGGTGGACTTTGACGGTGACTTTTTGTTCAACACCTGCTTTGAGGGATTTGCCGGGGGCTTTGGTGATCTTGAAGGATTTGGCGTCGCGGAAGGAGAAGTCGGCCAATTGGGTAGCGGAGGGCTCGCTTGAAAGGTTGAAGGTCAGACGAGCGGCATCCATGGGGAGGGTGAGCTCTTTTTGATCGGGGGTGACAAGCATTTCGATTTCAAAGGGCGGGGGCACGGGATGGCCGAGAAGGACCTGGGTCTCTTCGCGGGGGCGGGAGGTGAGAAAGGTCAGGCCGTTGGATTCCTGTTTTTTGGCCCGGCCCTGCCACTTCATGTTGTGCAGGATTTCCCGCCAGTGGTCGCCGGACTGCCAGGGGGCGTAGTTTTGGGCGAGCCATGCTTGTTCGGCTTCGAGCCAGGCGATTTCCTGGTTGAGGGCGGCGTTTTCCCAGCGGGTGAGGCGGGGGCCGGGGGTTTGTTTGAGTTGGTCGATGGCGGCGCGGTGGTCGTTGGCGAGCTGAATCCAGGCCTGGTATTGTTGGGTTTTAAGCGTTTCGTATTGCTGCTGGCGGATGGTCCAAAGTTTTTCGATTTCTGGATGACCGGGTGGTTGGGGAATTTCTGCCCTGGCCAGGGCGCTCAAGAGTTGGTCGACGGCTTGATGCAGGGCGGGGTCCTGGCTGGAGGCGCGTTGTCGAATCAAGGCGGCTTCGAACTGGGTTTGGAGATGGGAGAGGGGTTGCAGTGTGGCGAGGGCTTTGGTTTCGAAGTCGCTGCGCAAGGCGGTCAGTTCGACGGGTTCGGATTTTCGCGCGATGAGTGATTGGGTGGTCAAGGCGATCGCGAGAAGGACGATGAGCCATCCGTGACTAGAGGACGTGGGGCGAAAGGTTGGGAATCGAACAGGCATGGCTAGTCGATGTTAGGTTGCAGGTAGGGAATTTGTCACGGAAAAGATAGGGGAACGGGTTGTGGGGGTGATGGAGCAGGCTTATCGCGCGTTTGGAGGGAAGGATTGATGAGATTGCCTTGACCGGAAGGGAAGTAGACATCACCAATGCGGTTCATGTCTGCTCAAGAAAAAGTGCCTACGGGCGAATCGAATCCGCTGTATGGCTGTGCGATCTTTGTGATCATCCTGTCGATTGTGGGGGGGATTGTGTGTTGGGTGATTTACAGCGGATTGAAGCAGAATGAGGAGATCGGGAAGTTTGCGGTGGATGTGGCGGAGCCGTTGCCGGTGGCGGAGGTCTCAGTGGAGACGAGGTCGGCATTGGAGCAAAAACTGACGACTTTCCTGACGGCGAACGCGGGTGGGGCGGCGAGTTTGACGTTGGATGTGCCGGAGATGAATGCGCTGGTGGTGCTGGCGGGGGAGGCGGGGATCGCGGATTACCGGGGAATGGTGCGGTTTACGGGAATGGATGCGACAGGGAAGGCGTTTTTGGCGGATCTGGTGTGGCCAATGAACCGGCTTTCACTGACGGACAAGTCTCAGCGGTTTTTGGTTGGGCAGGCCTCGTTTGAGCCTTATATCGACGGGCAGTCGATGGACTTGCGGATTGGCACGCTGGCGGTGCCGGGGAAGACGGTGAGCGAGGGGTTTTTGCGGAGTTTGCAGAACTGGCCGTGGTTGAATCTGGCGAAGCTGAATGCGCAGGTGGCGGAGACGATGAAGCGGGTGGGCGGGTTTGAGTTTAGTGCGGACGGGAAGTCATTCCGGCTGGACACCAAGGCTCCGGGTGGGGAAACGGCGGCGCAGTGAGGGAGGTCGGGAGACACTTTTTTGTTGATCATGAGCAAGCCGATTGTCGCCAGTTATTGCACGACGTTTTTGAAGCCGGAGATGCTGCACATCTACCGGCAGATCACGGGTTTGCGGCGGTTTGAGACGTTTGTGATTTGCAAGGAGCGTCAGTCGCAGGAGCGGTATCCAATGCCAGAGGATGGGGTGGAATTGGCGCCGGGAGTGAGGAGCAATTTTGTGAGGAGGTTTTGGCTCAAGTATGTGAAGAGGGAGCCGGCAATTGTGTATCGGGGAGAGTATGGGGTGCTGGCGAAGTTGCTGGAGCGGCGCGAGGCGGATTTGATGCATGTGTATTTTGGTCACACGGGGGTTCATTTGTTGCCGTTCATCAAACGCTGGCCGAAGCCGGTGGTGGTTTCGTTTCATGGCATGGATGTGCAGCGGAGGGCGCATGATCCGTCTTATGAGGTGAGGTTGCGGGAGTTGTTGCAGGCGGCGACGCTGGTGCTGGCGAGATCGGATTCGTTGTTGGATCGGTTGCGCGAGTTGGGGTGTCCGGAATCGAAATTGCGGATGAATCGCACGGGGATTCCGTTGCAGCAGTTTCCGTTGAATGCGGATCGGACGGCGCCGGAGAATGGTGCGTGGCATTTGGTGCAGGCGTGCCGGTTGGTGGAGAAGAAGGGGTTGGATGACGCGATGGTGGCGTTTGCGGCGTTGGTGGAGAGAGATCCGAAAGCGCATTTTACCATTGCGGGGGAGGGGCCGTTGTTGTTGGAGCTGGAGGGGTTGAGGGATGAGCTGGGGTTGCAGGGGAAGGTGACGTTTGCGGGGTTTTTGAACGGGTTGCAGTTGAATGAGCTTTATCAGAAGTCGCATCTCTTCATTCATCCGAGTCGGATGACGGAGGATCAGAATCAGGAGGGGATTCCGAATTCGATGTTGGAGGCAATGGCGACGGGGTTGCCGGTATTGGCGACTTTGCATGGGGGGATTCCGGAGGCGGTGCGGAATGGGGTGACGGGGGTTTTGGTGTCGGAGCGGGATCGTGCGGGATTGACGGAGGCGCTGCTGAATTTGACGGGGAATCCGGGACGCTGGAAGGAAATGGTGATCGCTGCAGCGAAGGACATGCAGGAAAACTTTGAATCGGGCGCACAAATCGCCAAACTGGAGGCGAGTTACGACGAGGCCAGACGCATTTATTCATGAGCAACGACAACACGCCGACGCCGCAGCCGCCATTGGTGATCAGCCTGTGCGGCACTTTTTTGAAGCCGGAGATGCAGAGTATCTACCGGCAGGTGAATGGTTTTCAACGGGTGCGCACGCATGTTTACACGCAGTCGCTGGAGAATCCGGAGTTGTTTCCTTTTGAGCCGGTCACGGTCTTGAAGAAGCTGCCGAGGCCGAGGTTGAAGGGGAATTTTTTGCTGAGGTTTTGGTATAAACATGTGACGAAGCAATGGCCGCCGCCGCGTCCGGTGAACCGGGAGGTTAGCCCGTATTATCCGTATGATCTGGTGGAACGATTGAGGGCCGACAAGCCGGATCTGGTGCATGTGTATTATGGTCACAAGGCGGTGCATTTTCTCGAAATGCTGGTGGATTGGGAGGGGCCGTTTGTGGTGTCGTTTCATGGGGTGGACGTGGCCAAGTTCATTGACCGTCCGGGGTATATGGAAAAACTGCAGGAGGTTTTTGCCAAGGCGACGTTGTTGATGGGGCGCAGTCAGTCGTTGTTGGAGCGGCTGGAATTCTTGGGATGTCCGGCAGAGAAGTTGCGGCTTAATCACACGCCGATTCCGCTGGATCATTTGCCTTCAACGGTCAAGACGGCGCCGACGGATGGGGCGTGGCGGCTGGTGCAGGCGTGCCGGTTGATTCCGAAGAAGGGGATTTTGACGACGTTGCGGGCGCTGGCGGTGGTGAAGCCGCGGTATCCGCAGTTGAAGTATGTGCTGTGTGGGGAAGGGCCGCTGAAGGAGAAGATTTTACAAAAGGCGCGGGAGCTGGATCTGGAGGAGAATGTCGAATTTTTGGGCTGGCTGGATCAGGCGGCGTTGCTGGAGCAGTATCAGCTGGCGCATTTGTTTTTGCATGCCAGTGAGACGACGAAGGATTCGGATCAGGAAGGGATTCCGAATTCGATGTTGGAGGCGATGGCGGCGGGGTTGCCGGTGATTGCGACGAATCATGGCGGCATTCCGGAAGCGGTGACGCATGGTCATGATGGACTGCTGGCACCGGAGGCGAGTCCGAATCAGCTGGCGGCTCATTTATTGGCGGTGATGGGGGATGAGTCGAAGCTGTCGGAGTTGTCGCGTCATGCAGCGGCCAGCGTGCGGGCGAATTTTGGCAGTGAAGCGCAGATTGCGGCGCTGGAGGACGTTTATTTGGAGGCGTTGGAGAAAAAGCGGCTGGAAGTTGCCGGTTCTGCGGCGAAGGATGGTTGAACCCCTGATGCCGATTCCGATGTTACCTTCAAAATTGCGCTGCACGCTGTGGCAGGTGTTGCCGCTGCTGCTAATGATGGCGATGGATTTGCGCGGCAGCGAAGTCGAGGTGGTGCCGCCGGAGGTGAAACTGCCGGAGCAGGTGACGGTGCTTTCGGCAATTGAGTCGTATGGTTTTATCCGTCAGAATCCGGGGGTCAACATTGTGGATGTGCGCGAGCCTTGGGAGGTGAAGGAGCGTGGTTATGTCGAGGGAGCCAGTCAGTTGAGTTTTCTGCACCAGACCTTCAAGGACCATTTCAAGATGGCGGTGTTGCGTGAAAATCAGCCAATCTTGATTTATTGCGCGCTGGGAGAGCGGGCGAGAAGGGCGGCGGTGATCGTCGTGGAACTGGGTTACAAAGACGTGCAGATCATGGAAGGCGGTCTGCGTTCCTGGATGAAGGCGGGTTTGCCGGTGAAGAAGTGAGAAGGGAGGTCACTTCGACTCTGGAAGAAGCTGGATGGCGTCGATGCCCACAATGCCGTTGGCGTCCTTGTTGGTGATTTGAATGATGGCGGGCTGGTCTTTTTTGAATGAGTAACTGCCGAGAGTGGTGAAGTGGGGATCGTCTTTGGGTGGGGTCTTTTGATTGACTTGATGGGTGGCTTCGCCGTCGGCGTGGGTGATGATGATGGGCACGTTACTGGCGCGGTTGGGGGCGGGGGCGTAGGCGAGACGGACTTGATACTTGCCGTTCTCGGGAACGGCGATGGTGAAGGTGGCGGTTTTGTTGCCCTGGTCGTCGCCGCCGTCGTGATGGCTGGAGCCGTCGATGGGATTGCCGTAGCCGCTGCTGGTCCAGTGCCCGGTGTAGGTGGCGGCTTGATCGTCTTGGACGATGCCGGGGAGTTTGGTGGAGAGGGTGATATCAGGGAGGTTGAGGTCGATGACGGCTTTTTGGGCGAGGAGTTTTTGCTGGAGGGCGGCGACGTCGATGGATTGGACGGGTTGCTGATTTTTGAGGGCCTGGATGGAGGCGAGTCCGGCGGCGTGGCCGAGGGCCATGTAGACGGGTTCCATGCGCATGGAGCAGTAGGCGATGTGCGAGGCGGAGCAGGTGACGGTGACGAGCAGGTTTTCGCATTCTTCGATTTTTGGCGTGATGCTGCGGTAGGCGATGTGATAAGGGCGGGCGGGGGTGTCCTGAAAGGAGCCTTCGTCGGTGACATGGCCGTCTTCGGTGACGACGCGTTGGACGATGTGGCAGTCGATGAGGAAGGAACCCATGGCGATGGAGTCAGGCTTTTTGATGTCGGCCGTGAGGTCCTGCTGGCGCATGACGTAGCTGCCAATCATGCGGCGGCCTTCGCGGATGTAGAGGGCGTAGGGCCAGTTTTGGTTGTCGGTGAATTCGTCGTTGCAGAGGCCCCAGGTGTTGGCTTCGTCGCGGATGTTTTGTGGGACACGCGGGTCGTGGCTGAGGAACCAGAGCATGCCCTGGAGGTGGTCGATGTGTTCCTGGATGATTTTTTCACGGCTGGTCCAGTCGCCGTCGGGATAGTCAGTATTGAAGCCGGGGTGGTCGGTGGAGAACAGGCCCTGGGCGTTGAGGTCGTATTTGCCGTTGGCGATTTCGCCGAGGTGGAAAATGCGTCCGAAGGCGACTTTGGGGAACGCTTCAGTAAGTCGGAGCAGAAGTTCGTAGCGTTTGGGGTCGTAGTTTTGGGGCTTGGGGAAAGGACCGAGGAGGTCGGGGCGTTGGGTCACGACGATGCGGTAGTTGTAGGCCTGGGTGAGGCCGTCGGCGTCGCCGGGTTTTTTGGTGGGATCGGCTTTGAACACGCCGAAGAGGATGTTGCCGTTATCGTCGAGGGCGGAAATTTTCGCAGGGGTGCCGTGGATGTAACTGGGATTGCCGGCACGGGACATGATTTCGTCGGAGCGTTCACGGATGGGCATGATGGTGAATCCGGCGAGGGGTTCGTTGTATTGGTCGCGGGATTCGCGACCGACGAGGTAGCTGACGCCTGCCTGGGCCATGAGGTCGCCTTCGTAGGAGGCGTCGATGAATTGTTCGGCGGTGTGGGTGCTGCCGTCGGTGGTGGTGAGGGACTGGATGCGGCGGTCTTCGGTGGTGACGGATTGGAGTCGCTGAGTGGTGATGAGCGTGATGTTGGGGTGGTTTTTGAGAAGGGTTTGGAAGGTGGTCATGTTGTATTTGGGATCGGCATACCACATGAATTTGGGGTCGGCGTTTTTCGCGGCGAGGGTGAAGAACTCGAGGGGGAATCCACCAATGGTGGCGGCGTTGCCGATGTCGCTGCGGCAGAGTCCACCAGTGACGAGGCCGCCGATCCAAGCAGTCGGTTCGATGAGGAGGATGGAGGCGTTTTTATCTTCGCGCGCGGCGGTGACGGCGGCAGCGATGCCGGAGGGGGTGGCACCGTAGACGATGAGGTCGTGGGTGGTGGCGGCGGCGGGGAGTTGAGGGGAGAGGAGCAGAATGATGAAGAGGGCGAGGAGGCGCATGGCGATGGGAGAAGTCCGTTAGGATGAATGTTGGACAGAGATTGGTCGGAATACTATTGGCGAGGGTTTCAAGAAGCAATGGATGCGGCAGTGCCAATCTCGCGAAAGGTGGCGGGTTTCAGTCCGTTTTCGAGAGCATCATTTTTGCTGTAACTCACCATGCGCGTCAATATTCTGCTTGTCCTTCTCTGTGTCACGATTCCGGCTCTCACCCTTCGAGCTGCGGAACGTCCAAACATCCTGCTGTTCTTTGTGGATGACATGGGGTTCATGGATCTCGGTTGTTATGGCTCGGATCTTTACCGCACGCCGAACATTGACCGGTTGGCGGCGCAGGGAACCCGGTTTACGCGGGCGTATGCAGCGGCGCATGTGTGTTCGCCTACTCGTGGGGCTTTGCTGACGGGGAAATATCCGGCGCGGACGCGGGTGACGGATTTCATGAAGGGTCATGAACGACCTTTTGCGAAGTTATTGGTGCCGGACTGGACGATGGGATTGCCGGAGTCGGAGATGACGCTGGCCAAGGTGCTGGTGCCGCAGGGTTATGCAGCGGCGTGGTTGGGCAAGTGGCATGTGGGAGGGAGTGCGTTAAGTCATGGGTTTCAGGCGGGGGAACAAAAGTGGATTCATAATCGCAAGGATGAACCGGAGGATGTGAAGGGGGCGTTTACGTTGAATGCGGAGGCAATGGCATTCATTGAGAAAGAAAAGGGGAAGCCGTTTTTTGTGGCGATCTCTCATTATTCCGTGCATGGGCCGATCCGGTTTGAGCCGGGGTTGAGGGATGAGTATCAGAAGATCATTGATGAGAAAAAGCCGCTTCAGACGAATGCGGGTTATGCGGCCATGGTGGAGTCGCTGGATGAGAGTGTGGGGCAGATGCTGGATTGGTTGCAGAAGCAGCAACTGGCGGAGAGCACGCTGGTGATTTTTACTTCGGATAATGGGGGTGCGGAGAGTTACACGAACAATGCGCCGCTGCGTGCGGGGAAAGGGACGTTGTATGAGGGTGGGGTGCGTGTGCCGTTGATTGCCCGCTGGCCGGGAAAGGTGGCTGCGGGGAAGACGAGTGAGGTGGCGCTGAGCACGATTGATTTTTTGCCGACTTTTGCGGCTCTGGCAGGGGCTGCGGTGCCGCCGGATGTGGATGGGGTGGATGTGACGGCGGTTTTGAAGGGTGCTGGGTCGCTTGAGCGTGAGACGCTTTACTGGCATTATCCGCATTATCATGCGGAGAAGCCGTCAGGTTCGATTTTAAAAGGGGACTGGAAACTGATTGAGTGGTTTGAGACGGGGGAGGCGGAGTTGTATGATCTTGCGAAGGATGTTTCGGAGGCGCGGAATCTTGCGGCGGAGGAACCAGAGAGGACGGCGGCGATGCTGACGGAGTTGAGGGAGTGGCGGAAGCGAGTGGGGGCGCAGATGATGACGGTGAACCCGGCTTACGATGCGGCGCGGGAAGGTGAGGGGCCGCCGAAGAAGGTGAAGAGGAAGGAAGCGAAAGCTGCTAAGAAGGAGAAGGAAAAAAATGAGTGAGCCCTGGCTTTAGACGAACCGATGATGGGCGGATGAGATCATGGACTGGGAGTTTTCATGGATCGAATAAAGGCGGAGGAGCTTGGGAGTTTCGAAGTTCGCCGATTTGGCTTTCCATTTTTCGTTTCATGAACTAATCAATGGATAGCATGCCCTGTTGGCCACCCATTCATTTTCTTGTCAAATCAAGCGTTACGGTCGCAATGGCTGTAGGATTTGTGCCTTCGACAGTTTTGGCGGCGGTGACAGTTAGTCTTGCGGGACCGTCGTATAATCAGAATTTTGATTCGCTTGCGTCAACCGGCACGACGAATGCCTGGGTAGCAGGAACGACCCTGCCGGGCTGGCATTGGAGTTCATCGACCAATGCTACTCCTGCAACCTATACAGCTACACCAGGAACCGTTGCGCAAAATGTGGTATTGAGTGCGGGGATTCCAGGGGATCGTGCCTTCGGGGGACAGAATTCGTCTTCGGCGGGACACACGATTTACTTCGGGCTGGGTCTGACTAACGCGACGGGAATGACGCACGACGGGTTTACGCTCAGCTACAATGGGGAGCAATGGCGTGCGATTGCTGGCGCGGGAGTGGACAAGCTGACTTTTGAATATCAGGTTTTCGCGGCGGGTGCTGGCAGCATCACCGCGAGTGGAACGTGGACGAGTGTTTCTGCTTTGGATTTTTTCGCTCCGTTTCCGACGCCAGGAACCAGCACGCCGGTTGATGGAAATGATGATGGTCGTGTGGCACTTTCTGGTGGGGTGGTTTCCGGGCTTGGTTGGGACAGTGGAGAGGAACTATGGCTGCGTTGGACGGATACGACAACGGGAAGCGGTGGTTCGCTCGCCATGATGACGGTTGACGATGTGGCATTCGCGGTGCCTGAGCCGCAGCGCGCGGTGCTGTTGTTGCTTGGGGTGGCGTTCGCGGGACTCCATCGCCGAAGGGTTGGGTGAAATGATGGGTGATGGGTTGGGGTTTTGGGCGTGGAAGGGATAGTGTCGAGGACAGTTGCGGACAGGATGTCCGCTAGACGGCACCGGCTGGAAGCCCGTGTTACTTGCGGGCGGCGAGGGCGTTTTTCATTCGGTTGAGGGCTTCTTCGAGGGTGGAGCGGGGGCAGCCGAAGTTGAGACGGAGGAAGCCGGGGGCACCGAAGTCGGCACCTTCACTTAGTCCGACACCGGCGGCTTCGAAGAAGGGTTGGGGGCGTTCGATGGCCAACTCTCTCGGATCGAGCCAGGCGAGATAAGTCGCCTCAAGGGGGAGGGCCATTTTGATTTGGGGAATATGTTCGGCGAGATAGCTTTGTAAGTAGTCGCGGTTGGCGCGGAGGTAACTTAGTAAGTCTTGACGCCAGGGTTCGGCGTGATCGAATGCGGCCTGGGTGGCGTGATAACTGAGGGGGTTGAGTTCGGGGATGAGCTTGCCTCCGGCGGCTTTGAACTTGATGCGGAGTGAGGCGTCGGGGATGAGGGCGAAGGCAAGGGAGAGTCCGGGAAGGTTGTAGGTTTTGCTGGCGGCCATGAGCACAATGAGGTTTTTGCGGATCGGGCCTTCGAGTCGGGCGGCGGAGAAGTGGCGGATGGTGGGATCAAGGATCAGGTCGCAATGGATTTCATCGGACACGAGAAGGAGATGGTGACGCAGGCAGAAGTCGGCGATGCGGCGCACGTCTTGTTCGCTCCAGGCGCGGCCGACGGGGTTGTGCGGATTGCAGAAGAGGAAGACGCGGGTGTCGGGGGTGACGGAGGCTTCGAGGGCGTCGAAGTCGATGGCCCAGGAGCCGTTGGTGGCGTCGTTGCGTCCGAGGGGAACGCGGATCAGGCGCATTTCGGCGTCTTTGTGGACTTGGAAGAAAGGTGGATAGACGGGGGTTTGGATGATGACGCCTTCGCCGGGTTGACCAACGGCGCGGCAGGCCATGGATTTGGCGGGGACGAGTCCGGGAAGCCAGTGGATGGATTCAGATTCGGCGTCGATTTGGTGGTCGCGTTTGAGGTAGGCGAGAATCGATTCGTTGATTCCGGGATGGGGGGCGGAGTAGCCGAGGACGCCGTGATCGAGTCGGGCGCGGATGGCGTCGAGCACGACATCCGGGGCGGCGAAGTCCATGTCGGCGACCCAGAGGGGGAGGATGTCGCGATTTTCATAACGACCCCATTTGAGGGTGCCGGTGTTGCGGCGGTCGATGACGGTGTCGAAGTTGGTGGGCATGAGATTGGTTCGGAAACGCTGGCGGGAGAGGCGATGTGGTTGAGGGTTTGATTACGCCGGGTTGGGGAGGTTTGGTTTACTCGGGGAGTGAGGCGGGACCAAATTGTTTTTCGTAGAGGAGTTTGAAGGGGTTGGCGGGGGCGAGGGGGACGTTTTCGTTGACCATGAGGGGGAGGGTTTGTTGCCACCAGGTTTCGTATTGGGCGGCGAGGGCTTTGACGATGTCGGGATGTTGCGCGGCGACATCGATGGTTTGTGAAGGGTCGGATTTGACCTGGTAAAGCTGCCAGTTGGGTTGATTGATCTTGGTGGGTTGGATGAGCTGCCATTCGGGGGTGCGGATGGAGACGTTGGTGTATTTGCCGGTGTCGGGATTGGTGCCTTGTTCCCAGCGTCCGACGTGGGTGATGAGGGTTCGGTCGGGCCACTCAGACTGGGAATTTTTGAGGAGGGGGAGCAGGCTGCGGCCTTCGATCTGGGCGAGGGTTTTGGAGTCGGGTTTGGCGTGGGTGATGTCGATGAGGGTGGGGAGGAAATCGATGTGGGCGGTGAGGGCGGGGACATCGGCGGGGGTGAGGGTGCCGGGCCAGCGCCAGAAGGAGGCGGCGCGGGTGCCGCCGAGCCAGGGCGTGCCTTTTTGGCCGCGCATGTTGGCGTTGTGGATGCGGACGCCACCAGTGCCTCCGTTGTCGTTCATGAAGATGACAAGGGTGTCGCGTTCGAGGTCCCATTCGGCGAGTTTTTGCAGGAGGATGCCGATGTTGTCGTCAATGTTGGCGACCATGCCGAAGAATTTTTCGGTGGCTCCGGGTTGGGCGAAGGGGCCTTTGCCTTTTCCTTTACCCTCGGCGGGGTTGGGAGGGAGTTTGCCGGTGTAGCGGGCTTCGTCCTCGGGTCTGGCGTCGAGCGGGGTGTGCGGGGTGTTGGTGGCGATGTGGCAGTAGAAGGGGGTCTCGGTTTCACTGGCTTGTTTGATCCAAGTGAGGGCCTGGGTGAAGAAGACGTCGGTGCAGTAGCCGCTGGTTTTGACGAAGGTGTTGTTGTGGAGGATCAGCGGATCGAAGTAGGTGTTGCCGGGGGCGTCGCCGCAGCTGCCGGGATAGGATTGACCGATGCCGCCAGCGCCGTGGATGAAAGTTTCGTCAAAGCCGCGTTGGTCGGGTCGGTAAGGGGCTTCGTCGCCGAGGTGCCATTTGCCAAAAATGCCGGTGGTGTAGCCGGCGGTTTTAAGAATTTGGGGGAGGGTGGTGGCGTCGAGCGTGAGGCGTTCGCGTTCGTGGATGGTGTGGGTGACGCCGTTTTTGAATTCGTGGCGACCGGTGAGGAGGGCGGCCCGGGTGGGGGCGCAGGTGGGGGAGACGTGGAAGTCGGTGAAGCGGACGGATTCGCGGTGGAGCCGGTCGAGGTGGGGCGTTTTTAAGATGGGATTGCCGTGGGCGGAGATGTCGCCGTAACCCTGGTCATCGGTGATGATGAAGATGATGTTGGGGGGCTTGGGGGTTTGGGCGTGAAGGGAGAGGGAGGTTAAAAGTGTGAGGAGGAGGAACATGCGACGCATGAAGGGGTAACGTCGGGGGGAGACGGGTGTTTCAGGATTGAGACGTCGGACTTCCAGTTTTTACTTTGCGGCGGCGGCGAGTTCCTGCATGGCGGCTTTCATGTCGTGGTTGGTGTTGAGTTTGCCGTAGCTGGAGGTGCCGCAGACGAGGAGGTTGGCACCGTTGCGACGGGCAATGGGGATGGTGTGGGGGTAGATGCCGCCGTCGACTTGCAGGTGATATTTAAGGTGATGGGCGTCGCGGTGGTCACGGGCGGCGGCGAGCTTGGGCATGGTTTCGGTTTCCATGAAAGGCTGACCACCGAAGCCGGGGACGACGGTCATGATGAGCAGAAGGTCGATCTGGTCGAGGTAGGGAAGGGCGGCTTCGAAGGGGGTGGCGGGGTTGAGGACGAGTCCGGCGCTGATGCCGGCGGCTTTGATGCGGGCGAGGGTTTGGGCGACGCTGGAGACGTAGTCGGCCTCGACATGGATGCTGATGTTGTTGGCTCCGGCGGCGACGAAGCGGTCGAGGTAGTGATCGGGCCGGTGGATCATGAGGTGGACGTCGAGGAACATGTCGGTGTGGCGGCGCACGGCTTCGATCATGGCGGGGCCGAAGGAGATGTTGTCGACGAAGTTGCCGTCCATGACGTCGAGGTGCAGCCATTGGGCTCCGGCGTCTGCGGCGCGTTTGACTTCGGATTCCACATTGGCGAAGTCGGCGGCGAGGAGGGAGGGAAGGATGAGGGGCGTGTGGTGGTCCATGGGGGAAAGGTCAGGTGGCTCGGGTTCAGGGTCAAGGGAGAAGGAAAGAAAGGCTAAAGGATGAAGGCGAAGGGATAAAGGAAATGCGGTGGCGTTTGGGGAGGGGTTGGGTAGTTTAGGGGGTGATTGATGATTCTGAGTTTTTTCAGCCGCTGCTGGGCGATGAGTTTTTTATGCGCGAGGCGTTGAGGCAGGCTTCGCGTGCTTACAAGGCGGAAGAGGTGCCGATTGGGGCGGTGATTGTGCATGAGGGGTCGGTCATTGCGCGGGCTTGGAATCAGGTGGAGATGCTGAAGGATGCGACGGCGCATGCGGAGATGCTGGCGTTGACTCAGGCGCAGAGTTTTATGGAAGACTGGCGGCTGACGGAGTGTGATCTTTATGTGACGAAGGAGCCGTGTCCGATGTGCGCAGGGGCGATCATGCATTGCCGGGTGAGACGGGTGATTTTTGGGTGTCCGGATGTGAAGGGCGGCGCGGCGGGCGGGTTTTGGAATCTGTTGCAGGCAGCGAATTTGAATCATCGGAGTGAGGTAACGTCGGGAGTGTTGGAGGAGGAGTGTGTGGGGATGTTGAAGTCGTTTTTTAAAGAGGCGAGGGCGAAGAAGTCGAACGGAGTGATCCGGTTTGAAGGCGATGGGCTACCGGCGGGGTAGGATTGAAAGGCTAAGGGATAAAGGATAAGGGCTAAAAGCTGAGGTTTGTGAAGGGAGGGTGAATTCGTGGTGAAGAGATGAGTTGATCGTTGCCAAGGGGGAGTGATCCCGGTTAGATAGGGGGCATGTCGGCGGAAAAAAGATCCGAGCACTTCTGGCAGATGGCTTCAAGGCGTCTGGCTCGGCGCATCAATTTCGGCTGGTGGCTGGACCGCTGGACGGGATGGGTGTTGGGATCGGCGTTGGTGGGGGTGGTGGCGTTGTTGCTGGCACGGTGGTTGATGCTGGTGGAGGTGCGTTGGGTTTGGATGGGGATTGGGGCGCTGATGTTCGCAGGGGTGATGGTGGCGTGGGGGATGGAGAGGCGTCGTTTTGAGAGTGCGGTGATGGCGCGGGTGAGGCTGGAGGATGCGTTGGGGATGAGGTCGAGGTTGAGTGCGGCGGCGGCGGGGGTGGGGGAATGGCCGGAACCGAGGGAGGGGTTGGAGTTTCCGGTGAGGTGGCGCTGGCATCGGCCAGTGGGAGTGATTTTGTTCAGTGGATTGATGTTGTGGGTGGCGGTGCTGGTGCCGATTTCAGCGCGGGAGGTGGTCGAGAAGCGGGTGATCGAAAAGCCGACGGCGGTGAAGGAGGTGGAGCAGTGGATGGCGGAGATTCGCAAGGAGGAGGCGGTGCAGGAGGAGTCGGTGGAAGAGGTGGAGAAGAAGGTGGCGGATTTGTTGAAGCGTCCGGCGGAGAACTGGTATGAGCATGGGAGCCTTGAGGCGGCGGGGAATTTGAAGGAGCAAACGGGCGAGATGTTGCGCGAGTTGGCGCAGAATCTGGCAGATGCGGAGCAGGCGGCGAGTGCGTTGCAGTCGGCAGGGGCGGGATTGCCGCAGGCGGCGAAGGATGCTTTGGCGGAGAAGATGAAGGAGGCGGCGCAGGGGATGATGGCGGGCGGGATGAAGCCGAATGAGCAGTTACTTAAGCAGTTGCAGCAGATGGGGGCGGAGGGGTTGCAAAATTTGAGCGATCAGCAGTTGAAGGATTTGGCACAGCAGTTGCAGAAAAATTCGGAGGCCTTGCAGGAGGCATTAAAAAATGCGCCGCAGTTGGAGCTGGCGATGTGTCAGGGAAAAGGGCCCGGAGAGGGTGAAGAGGAAGGGCCGGGTCGGGGTGGAATTGATCGGGGGCCGGGTGAAGCGCCGCTGTCACTGGAGAGCGAGGAGACGAATTTGAATACGAAGGCGATGGAACGTTTGCAGGCCGAGCTGGATGTGAGCCGATTGGCTCCGGGAGATATGATGGGGACGACGGATGGGAAACATCACGTGGATGAGACGAAAACGGGAACGCAACAGGGTGGGGTGATCGAGAGTGCAGGGGACGGCGGGGCGGCGGTATGGCAGAACTCGTTGCTCCCGGATGAACGCGAAACTTTACGGAGGTATTTTAAGTGAATGTAGAAGGGCCGTCCCGGCCCTTGGTGGATGACTGAATGCAAGGCTCGGGACGAGCCTTCTACTTTTTTTAGAAGATGATATGACGAATAATATGATTTCACTTACAGAGGCAGAACTTACTCATGCGGCAGAAAGTGTGGGCAAGTTGCGGACCGCGTTGCAGTCGGTGTTGTTTGGTCAGGAGGTTTTGATTGAGCATGTGCTGATTGGGTTGCTGGCCAAGGGACATATTCTGTTGGAGGGGCTGCCGGGGTTGGGGAAGACGGAGTTGGTGAAGGGGCTTGCGAAAGCGCTGGGATTGGAGGCGAAGCGCTTGCAGTTTACGCCGGATCTTTTGCCGGGGGATATTACGGGGAATCCGATGCTGCAGGAGACGGCGGAGGGACGGAGGTTTGTGTTTCAACCGGGGCCGATTTTTGCGAATCTGGTGTTGGCAGATGAGATCAACCGGGCGTCGCCAAAGACGCAGTCGGCGTTGTTGGAGGCGATGCAGGAGCGGAGGGTGACGGTGATGGGAGAGGGGCATAGGTTGCCAAATCCGTTTTTTGTTTTGGCGACGCAGAATCCGATTGAGTTGGAGGGGACTTATCCGCTGCCGGAGGCGCAGTTGGACCGGTTTTTGTTTAAGCTGGAGGTGAAGGTGAATGATGCGGCGACGTTGGAGAAGATTGTATTGCATCGCGAGATCGGAGTGGAGCCGGAGGTGGCGGAGGTGATGGATGCGGGGGCGTTGAATTTGTTGCTGGATCAGGTCAGGCGGATTTTTATGCCGCAACCGGTGGCGAATTTCATTGCACGGTTGGTGCAGGCGACTCATCCGGGGGAGCCGCATGCGGCGGGGGTGAAGTATGGGGCGAGTCCGCGGGCGGCGCTGGCGATGGCGGCGGCGGCGAAGGCGCGCGCTTTGATGGGACAGCGGTTGAATGCGAGTTTTGAGGATGTGCGGGCGGTGGCGCATGCGGTGTTGCGGCACCGCTTGTTATTGGATTATGGCGCGAAGCTAGAAGGGTTGACCACGGATCTTTTGGTGACGCGATTGCTGGAGGCGGTGCCGGCGCAGGACAAGCCATTGCCGACGAGTTTGGCGGCGGCGAAGCTGGGATGAAGAAAGGCTAAAGGATAAGGGATAAAGGATAAATTTTTGACCACCGATGAACACAGATAGACACAGATGGGTGAAGGTTGTGGAGCTGATGGTGGGTTTCTGGCTCGCGGCGGGTGGGCTGATGGCGGGTTCGGTGATGAAGCCGGACATTGATCCGAAGAGCGGGATCGATATGGAATTGGAGAGCTGGCTGGAGAGGTGTCCACAGGCAGGGATGGTGCCGGTGACTTGGAAGGTGAGCAATGCGACGAGGGTGCCATTGACCTGGCAGCTGGATTTTTCGAGCGGGAATGGATATGGGTCGTCGGCGGTGAGGAACAGCAGTTACTCAATAACCGTGCAGGCGGGTCAGAAGGGAGAGTTGACTTTGTATGTGCCGGTGACGCAGATGATGTCGGGATATTATGGAGGTCGTGATTTGGAATGGAAGGTGACGGGACATGGCGTGCGTGGAAGTGGATCGCTCGATTCTATTGGGCATTCTTCGTCGGGAACCCAGTATGTGGGGTTGAGTGAGGGGGCGGTGGGCACGGGAGGGTGGAATGCTCTCGACACAGAGTTGGGAAGTGGATCGAGCGCGAAGGAGTTGCGCGGAACGGAGTTGGACATGCGCAAGGCACCCGAGGACTGGAGGGGATACACGGGGCTGGCACAACTATGGATGACGGAGGGGGAATGGCTGGCGATGAGTGAGGTGGCGCGGGCGGCGGTGCAGGATTGGGTGGGGTTTGGGGGACGGATGTTTGTGTTGGTGGAGGATTTGGGAATTGAACGCGTGGCGGCTTTGGGGTTGCCGCCGATGATCGGGGAGGGGCATCCGATGGGAGCAGGTTGGGTGCGCAGGGTGGAGTGGGATGGGAAGGTTTTGCCGGTGAAGGAGGTGGCGAAATGGGTGCGAGAGGAGCATGAGGATCTTAACCGGGTGTTGGTGAAGTATGATGATCGCTGGACGCTGGTGAAACAGATGGGACGTTTGAATCTGAACACGCCGCTGGTGTTTGGTTTTATGGTGGTGTTTGGGTTGTTGGTGGGACCGGTGAATTTGTTTTGGTTCGCAGGAGCGGGTCGCAGAAGCCGATTGTTTTGGACAACGCCGCTGCTGTCGATTGCAGGCAGTTTGGTCTTGATGGTGTTGATGATTGTGCAGGATGGATTTGGAGGAACGGGGGTGCGTCAGGTGCTGGTGATGCTACAGCCGGAGAGCAAACGAATGGGGGTGGTGCAAGAGCAGGCGAGCAAGACGGGGGTGTTGGTGGGGAGTGCTTTTGCAAAGGGTGAGCCGATGATGTTGACGCCGTTGAATGTCGAGCGTTCAAGATCGTCTTCGCAGATGAAGGATGAGTTTGAGGAGACGAATCAGTCGGCAAGCGGATCGTGGTTTGCCAGCCGGTCCATTCAGGCGCAGCTGATGATGTCGGTGCGACCAACGCGGGCCGCGGTGGAATTTTTTGCGTCAGCGGAACCGGGCGGAGCGCCTGAGGTGTTGTCGAGTGTGGGGGTGGCGTTGGATGAGGTGTATGTAAGGGATATGAAGGGGGCGGTGTGGAAGGTGTCGGATCTGGGCACCGGTGAGCGCAGGAGGATGGAGGCTTCGTCGTTGAAGGAGTTGCTGGAATGGATGGAGAAGGAGATGGAGGTGCAGGCTGGGCCGACCATGAAAGCGATGCTGGAGGGATTGAGGTCGCGCGAGGGGTTTGTTTTTGCGGTGGCAGATGAGACGGGGGATCTGGCGATGGAGAGTTTGGATTCGATTCGCTGGGAGGGCAGCCGGTTGCTGGTGGTGGGGCCAGTTCAAAAGGATGAAGGCTAAAGGATGAGGGATGAATTTGAGATCTGAGATTTAAAATTTATGATGATGAACGAACCGCCGCCGTTGCCGAAGGCTTTGGTTGAAGTGCGTGATGTGGATCGCGTGTTTGAGAATGTGCATGCGGTGAGGGGGTTGTCGTTTGAGATACAGCGTGGTCAGGTGGTGGGTTTTATTGGGGCGAACGGGGCGGGCAAGACGACAACGATGCGGATGATGGCGACGTTGGATCTGCCGACGCGCGGTCGCATTTTCATCAATGGCGAGGATGTGGTGCAGGAGCCGGAGAAGGTGCGGCGGTTGATTGGCTGGATGCCGGACAACTACGGGACTTACAGTTACATGACGGTCTTTGAGTATCTGGATTTTTTCGCCAGATCTTATGGCTTTAAAAAAGCGGAGCGCACGGCGCGAGTAAAGGAGGTGATGGATTTTGCGGATTTGACGGTGCTGGCGGATCGTCCGATGGACAAGCTGAGCAAGGGGATGGGGCAGCGGCTTTGTTTTGGAAGGATGTTGTTGCCGGATCCAGAGTTGTTGATTTTGGATGAGCCGGCGGCGGGGTTGGATCCGAAGGCGCGGTTGGAGTTCAAAAATCTGGTGAGGTTGCTGGCGCAGCGCGGGAAGACCTTGTTTATCAGCAGTCACATTCTAAGTGAGCTTGGGGAGATGTGCGACACGCTGTTGTTCATTGATGGGGGCAAGCTGGTGTATCATGGGGCATCAGAGACGCTGAAGCGTGGCAATGGGACGGATGTGCATGGGGCGCTGCAGTTTGTGGTGGATGTGACGGTGCTGGGATCGTCGGAAGGGTTGAAGGAATGGGCGGCTTTGAATGAGGGTTGGAGTTTCGTGGAGGAGAGGCGTGGGGGTGTCCGGTTGGCGCTTGCGAGCGATGACGAAATGAGGCTTGCGGCGGGTTTGCGCAAAATGGGTTTGGGTGGAATCAGCGTAGTAGAATTTCGGCGCGAAGAACGAAGATTGGAGGATGCGTTTGTAGAGATGTTGAGGAAGGAAGGAGTGAAACCAAAGGAGTGACCTGAAGTGCATGAGAAAGTCGGAAACAGCGTCAACGGCAGTTCGTGGTGAAGACTTCGGGGATTGGTTGAGTCCGGTCCTGGTGAAGGAATTTCGTCAGGGGCTGCGAGGACACTGGTTTGCGTGGGTGTTTGTGTGGGTGAGCCTCAGTATGGCATTTTTGGTGGGCTTTAGAGGGTTGGTGGGGGAGGAGATGCGGGCAAGACTTGACTGGGCTTACTGGCTGAATATGGGCCTGGTTTTGCACGGAGCTCCCTTGGTGAAAGGGATGCTGGCGATCGATGAGGATCTGGATGAATCCCGGTTGCCGTTGTTGAGGATGGCGGGGTATTCGGCCGATTGGCTGTTAGGTTGCAAGTGGGTGTCGATGATGGTTCAGGCCGTTCTATTGGGTTCTGCGATGCTGCCCTACGCATTGGCGCGGTATTACACGGGTGGGGTGGATTTGGTGAAAGAGTTGATGATGATGGGTTGGATGGTTTTCGGGGTGGCCGCAGTTGCAGGAGTCGCGAATTGGATGATGACGATGACAGTCAGTGGTCGAGTGGTCATGGGGGTATTGCTGCTGATTTTTGTGCCCTTGTTTGAGGGCTTGCTCATGCTGACAGTAAATGCGTTGATGGCGGGGACAGGAGGCGGGGCGGGACTTTGGGAGTTTCTGGCGTATGTGGCAATGTGGTTGGTGGGAATTGGTGTGCTGTTTGTTTTTTGTATGTCGGTGGGGGCGGCGAAGTATGATTCGAATTTGAGAGTTAGTTAAATTTCTGTTTATGAGCACTTTGACCATATCCACATTCAAGCCGATGGCGGCTGGGAGTGACTTCGCCGACTGGCTGAGTCCGATCCTGGTGAAGGAGTTGCGGCAGGGGTTGAAGACGCGGATGTTTGTGTCGGTGTTCATCTTGTTGCAGGCGGTAATGATCATCATTGTGGGCTTGCAGTTGTTGAGCATGGCAAGGGGGGCGGGGCGGTCGCAGATGCAGGAGTTTGACTGGTTCTTTTGGGCGGTGATCTGGGTGCCTTTGTTGGTGGTGATGCCAGCGCGGGGGTTGGCGGCGGTGAGTTCGGAATTGAAGGCGAACACGCTGGATCTGGTGCAGTTGACGAAGTTGACGGCATTCCGGATTGTGTTGGGCAAGTGGGTGGCGCTGGTGGCGCAAACGTTGCTGCTGGTGGCGGCGGTGTTGCCTTACACGGTGTTGAGATATTTCTTTGGCCGGGTGGATGTGGTGATGGATTTAACGATGCTGTTGGGGATGGTGCAGGGGTCACTGGTGTTGACGGCGATGGCGGTGATGCTCTCGAGCATGCATCTGGTGGTGCGGATTTTGGTGGTGCTGGCGGCGCTGCCGTTGAGCGCGGCTTTGGTGAGTGCGGTGGGGATGTTCATGACGTTTCGCACGGCGGGCAGTGGATTGGTGGGGGCGACGTCTGCGGGGGCAGGGGTGTGGATGTGGTTGTTCGGGATTTTGGGGACGGTGGTGACGGTGTATTTTTTGCTGGAGATGGCGGCGGGACGGATTGCACCGCTGGCGGAGAATCATTCGGGCAGGAGGCGGGCGGTGGCGCTGGGGTTGGTGCTGATTTTGCCGCTGATCATCTGGATGAATGATGATCCGAATATGGCGCTGGTGGGCCTGGTGTATTCGATGTTGCCGTTGTGGGCGTGGTCGGTGCTGGAGGCGTTGTGCGAGCGGACGGTGATGGTGCCGAGTCTTTATCGGCCATTCGCGCGGCGGGGATTTTGGGGTCGGCTGGCGGGCAGGGTGTTTTATCCGGGGTGGGCGTCGGGAGTGGTGTTCGTGGGTCTGATGATGGTGTTACTGGGGGGCATGATATTGATCGGTGATTACCTCCACAATGATCTCGATGGAGTTTGGTCGGATATTGATGAGTGGGGCGTGGCGGTTCCGTTGTTGATGACGTCGCTGGTGCTGCCGGTGCTGGTGATGAGGTTGTTTCCGCGCATGAAGCAGCCGGTGTGGGTATATCTTTTGGTGCAGGCGTTGTTTGTGCTGCTGTTCTTGGTGGCGTGGATCATTGCGGAGGTGCCGGGGGCGACAAGAGGAGACAGGGATTCGGCGTATGTCTGGCTGGCTCCGTTTCCGTTCAGCGCGTTTCTGGGGTTGATGACGCGGAACTTTAGTTGGGATTTGGTGTCGGCTTACATGGTGGTGAGTTTGCCGGTTTGCGGGTTGGTTTGGATGGGATTGGGAGTGGTGATGTGGAAGGAGTTCCGGGTGATTCGCGGATTGGAACGTGAGTCGCTTGGCGATGTGGGGTCGGATTCGGGAACGAAGTCATGAGCGAACTGGTGGACAAGGTTTTGTTGCGGGAGGTGCATCAGCGCATGAAGGCGGTGACGGGGGTGGCGCGTTTGCCGTTGGGGACAGGTCAGTGGAGCGGGGTGTCGGGAAGTGTGCTGGGACAGGGGACGGGGAGTTCGGTGGACTTTCATGATCAGCGTCCGTATCTGCCGGGGGATGATCCGCGACATATCAACTGGCAGGCGTTTGCGCGGACGGGGAGTTATACGATGAAGTTATACCGGCAGGAGGTGACGCCTCGGGTGGATGTGTTGTTTGATGGGAGTGCGTCGATGTTTTTGACGGAGACGAAGGCGCGACGGAGCTGGGAGTTGCTGTTTTTTTGTGTGGAGAGCGGGTTGCGTCTGGGGGCCTCGGTGAAGGTGTGGGGGATGGGATCGAGAGGAGTGGAAGAGTGGCCGATGGAGCGATTGCTGGCTTATGAGGTGAAGGTGGAGGGGGTGGTGAAGGAGAAAGAGGATCGGGCGCGGGCGTTGATGGTTTCGGAGGCGCGGTTGCGGGCGGGGTCGTTGCGGGTGTGGATCAGTGATCTTTTGTTTGCGGAGGCTCCGGCGGGATTGGTGGCGGGGCTGACGAGGGAACGGGGTCGCGGGGTGGTTTTGGTGCCAACGTGTGTGGAGGAGGCGCATCCGGACTGGACGGGGAACATCGAGTTCGATGATTGTGAGCGGGGATGGTTGGATCGGCGTCGGGTGGAGGGGGAGGTGATGGATCGATATTTGAAGGCTTATGCGCGGCATTTTGCGTTGTGGCGGGAGGAGTGCACGCGAAGGGGGACGAGCTTTGCGCGGGTGCCGTCGGAGGGAGAGTTTTTAAGTGCGTTGCGGGTGGAGGCGATGGTGGCAGGGGCGGTTTTGAAAGGATGAAGGATGAAGGATGAAGATGAAGGATGAATATGAGATTTGAGATTTGAAGATTGATGAATGTGATGCTGGCAAATTCTGCGGGGTTATGGGCGCTGTTGGCGGTGCCGGTGATTTTGTGGATTCATTTTCTTCAAGAGCGGTCGCGGAGGGTGCGGGTGAGCACGTTGTTTTTGCTTGATCGGGTGGCACCCGAGAGTGTGGGTGGGGCGCGGTTTGAGAAGTTGCGGAATTCTCTGCCGTTGTGGCTGCAGATACTGGCGGCGTTGATGCTGACGTGGGTGTTGTGTGAGCCGCGATGGATGAAGGAGGATTCACGACAGACGGTGGTGGTAGTGCTGGATTCGTCGGTGTCGATGAGTGCGTTTAAGGAGTCGACGCGAAGGATGTTGGAGGAGGGGTTGAAGGATTGGGCGAAGGGCGCGGTGCGGACGGACTGGCATGTGTTGGAGACGGATGGTCGCAAGAAGACGCTGTATGCGGGGGAGGACTGGCGCGGGGTGTTGTCGGCTTTTGATGAGTGGCGGCCGATGATGGGGACGCATGAGGTGGAGGAGGTGTTACTGGTGGCGCGCGGGTTGGTGAAGGAGGCGGGCATGGTGGTGCTGGTGACGGATCATGCGATGGAGGTGGCGTCGGATGTGGCGGTGGTTTCGGCGGGGGAGAAGATGGAGAATGTGGGGTTTGCGGGTGGGGATGCGAAGGTGGGGGGTGGGGGGGGGATGCGCTGGCAGGTGTTGGTGAAAAATTATGGGGAACGGGTGGCGACGAGGGCGTGGTGGGTGGAGCGGGAAGGATTGCCGGAGGGGCGGCGGGAATCGGTGATATTGCAGCCGGGGCAGACACTGGTGTTGTCAGGGGAGTTGCCACCTGGGGAAAGGCGGATGTGGTTGAGGCTGGAGGGGGATGGGTTTGTTTGGGACGATGCGATGCCTTTGCAATTGCCGGTGGAGAGGGTGTTGAAGGTGGATTTTCGATTGGGGAATCGGGAGGGGGAGGTGTTGCGCAAGATGGTGGAGTCGCTGCCACATGTGGCGGTGGGGAATGGTGATGAAGCGATGACGGTGGCGGAGGTGGGGACGATGGTGGTGGGGAATGCGATTCAGGTGGTGACGGGTGGTGGTGGTGGTGAAGGGGGCGGGAGACTGGATGGGGCATTTACGGTGGCGGAGGATCATGGGCTGACGCGCGGATTGAACTGGATGGGGTTGCTGACGAACAAACCGAGGGAGCTGACGTTGACGGCGATGGATGAGCCGTTGTTGTGGAAGTCGGACCGGGTGCTGGCGATGGTGCGGACGGAGGTGGGTGCGGATGGTCGGCGCTGGAGGCGCTTGATTTTGAACTGGGATCTGGCGGGGTCGAATGCGATGCGGCATCCGGCGGTGCTGGTGATGTTGCACCGTTTTGTGGAGGAGGTGAGGCAGGGGTTGCGCGAGCCGTGGTCGGGGAATTTTGAGGTGGGTCAGGTCTTGAAGGTGGAAGCGCTGGGGACGGGATTGACGATTAAGGTGGGGGATGAGCAGATGGCGTTTGAGGGACGGGTGTCGGAGGAAGTGGGCTTCTTTGAGGTGGGTTTGGGCGATGAGATTTTGGTGAGTGGGGCGGCGGGGTTTGCGGATGCGCGGGAGGCGGATTTTTCGAAGTCGGAGGCGCTGGATACGGCGAAGGATCGGCAGTGGGAGGCGGCGCTGAAACAGACAGAGGCGGATCCGTGGATGCCGCTTTGGGTGTTGGGAATTTTGGGATGTTTGTTAGGAAGTTGGTATCGAAAGGCCCGGGCCGTGGACTGAAAACTGAACTCGATTTTTACCGATGCGCTTTGCTTCTCCTGAATGGTTTTTGATGATCCCGCTGTTGCTGGCGATGGGGTGGTTTTGGCGTGGGTTGAAGTTGGGGAAACCGTTGCGGGCGTTGTGTTTGTTGTTGGTGGTTTTGTTGCTGGCTCAGCCGCAGATGCGCCGGTTTGGGGATGGGCTGGATTTATGGGTGCTCGTTGATCGGTCGGAGTCGGCGGGCGATGTGTTGGGACCAAAGCTGGGGGAATGGGAGACGATTTTGGAGCGGTCGAAGGGGGCGGGTGACCGGTTGTTTTTTGTCGATTTCGCAGATGAAGCGGTTAAGCGCGGGGCGCAAATGCGGTCGGGTCTGGGCCAGGACGGGATGACGTATGCAGGGGGGAGGTCGGCGACGCGGGTGAAGAGTGCGGTGCAGCATGTGCTGGCGCAGGTGGAGGAGGGGCGGGCGTCGCGATTGCTTGGTTTTTCGGATGGTTATAGCACGGAGCCGCTGGATGGGTTGGGGGAGAGGCTGGCGGAGGATGAGGTGGCGTTGGACTACCGGCTGGCAGGGGAAATGGCGGGGGAGGATTTTCGGGTGGCGTCGTTTTTGCTGCCGCGCAGGGTGCAGTTGAGTGAGGCGTTTTTAGCAGAGGTGGTGGTGTTGGGGTCGAGTTCGAGTTCGGTAGACGGGGTCGTGCCGGTGGAGTTGATGCGCAATGGGGTGTCGATTGGCAGACGCGACGTGGAGATGGTGAATGGGGTGGGAAGGTTGCGATTTACGGATCGGCTGGGAGCGGCGGGCGCGTTTCGTTATGAGGTGAGGTTGATGGCGGATCGCGAACGGGATGCGCATCCGGGGAACAATTTTGCGGCGCAGTGGGTGGAGGTGCAGGGGGGACCGCGGGTGGTGCTGGCGACGGGTTATGCGGATGATCCGATGGCGACGGTGTTGAGGGCGCAGGGGTTTGAGGTGACGGTGGTGACGGAAATTGGGGCGTTGGGAGTCGGGATGTTGAGCGGGACGAAGGTGGTGATTTTAAACAATGTGCCGGCTTATGAGATGAAGGCGGAGTTTGTGAAGGGATTGGATTTTTTTGTGAATGAGCAGGGGGGCGGGTTGGTGATGATCGGCGGGAAACGCAGTTTTGCAGCGGGCGGATGGTTTGGATCGCCGGTGGAGCCACTCTTGCCGGTGAGCATGGAGTTGAAGCAGGAGCATCGGAAGCTGGCGGTGGCGATGGCGATCGTGATGGACCGGTCGGGAAGCATGGCGATGACGGCACCGGGGACTTCGTTGTTGAAAATGCAGCTGGCGAATGAGGGGGCGGCGCGGGCGATTGAGTTGTTGGGCGACAATGACATGGTGACCATTTTTGCGGTCGACAGCACCGCGCATCAGGTGACGCCGTTGGTGGCGGTGGGGAAGAATCGGGGCACGTTGCAGAACGCGGCGCGCCGGGTCCAGAGCATGGGTGGGGGGATTTTTGTTTATCAGGGGTTGAAGGCGGCGTGGGCGGAGTTGAAGAAGGCGCCGGTGGGGCAGCGGCATATCATTTTGTTTGCCGATGCTGCGGATGCGGAGGAGCCGGGGGAGTATGTGCAATTGCTGGCGGAGATGAAGAGGGAGAAGGCGACGGTGAGTGTGATCGGATTGGGATCGGACAAGGATGCGGATGCGGCGTTTTTGGAGGATGTGGCGAAGCGCGGGGAGGGGCGGATTTTTTTCAATGCGAATGCAGGAGAGCTGCCGGCTTTGTTCGCACAGGAGACGGTGGCGGTGGCGCGGTCGGCTTTTGTGGAGGAGCCGGTGGAGGTGAAAGGGACGCCGGGTTGGATGGAGATGGCGGCGGGTTCGATGAACTGGCTGCCGCAGGCGGATGGGTATAACTTGAGTTATCTTCGGCCGGGGGCGACGCAGGCGGCGGTGAGTGGGGATGAGTATGCGGCGCCGTTGGTGGCGTTCTGGCAGCGTGGGGCGGGCAGGGTGGCGTCGGTGTCGTTTCCGCTGGGCGGGGAGTTTTCAGCGAAGACGCGAGGCTGGGAGGGATATGGCGGATTTGCGCAGAGTTTGACCCGCTGGTTGATGGGGGAGAAGGAGCCGCCGGGGATGGGGTTGCGGACCACGATGGAGGGGAGCAAACTGCGGGCGGATTTGTTTTTTGATGAGAGTTGGAATGAGCGGATCAGTGCCGCAGGACCCGAGTTGGTGCTGGCTCAGGGGGAGGCGGGGGAGGCGCGCAAGGTGGCTTGGGAGCGGCTGGAGCCGGGGCATTTCCGCGCGGTGATGGAAGTGAAGGGCACGGATTTTGTGCGTGGCGCGGTGCAGGTCGGAGGGGTGGCATTTCCTTTTGGACCGGTGAATGCGGTGACGAATCCGGAGTGGTCTTTTGACAAGTCGCGGATCAAGGAATTGCGCGAGTTAAGTGCGCGCAGCGGGGGCGGGGAGCGGGTGGATTTGAGCGATGTCTGGCATGCGCCGCGACCACCGGCATGGAGGGAGGTTCGGGCGTGGTTGTTGATGGCGCTGTTGGGGGTTTTGTTGCTGGAGGCTTGGCAGACGCGGACGGGATGGGGACTGCGGCGAGGGTAGATGAAACAAGGCCCGGGACGGACCTTCTACATTCAATAAGGGGTGGCGCGTTCGGCGGTTCGTTCGATGCGGTTGCCGAGATGTTGGACGTCTTCGCCGAGGCCTTGAGTGGTGCGGCATTGGCTGAGGGTAAGGGTGCCGATGGCGAGAAAGAGAAGGATGAGGGATCGTTTCGTGTTCATGGTGTTTTTTGGGTTACACAATTGAATCGGGAAACGGCGGAGAATTGGATGGGGTGGGGATAAGATTGGGGTTAGGTTTTTTGCGGAGGACGAGGACGAGGTCGAAGGTGGTGTGGTTGAGCTTGAGAGGTGCGGTGGCGTTGTAGTTGAAGTCGTGGCAGGTGACGAGTTCGAACTGGGGGGCGGATTTGAGAAGGGCTTTGACCTGGGGGAGGTCGTAGGTGCGGAACTGCCAGTGGGTTTCCTGATGGGTGGTCTGGCCGTCGCGGGTGATGCGGAGTCGGTTGCGAAGTTTTTCCTGGCGGGTGCTGCGATCGGCGGGCCAGGTGTGGGTGTTGCAGATGACATGGATGCCTTCACGTTCGGCGACCCAGCGTTCGTGCTGGGGTTTTTGATCGGAGTAATCGGTTAGGTGAAAGCCGAGGATGTAGAGACCGCCGGGGCGCAGGGCGTTGGCTACGTGATGGAGATGGGAGGTGGGGCCGAGGTCGTCGAGGATGTATTTGAAAGTGCTGACGAGGCAGTGGGCGAGGTCGAAGGGTGGGGTGGTTGTGGGGAGCGTGAAGTCCTCGAGTCGGTCCTGCCAGAGGGGGGCGCTGAGGTTTTGTTTTTGGAGGCGCTGATGGGCGTAGTCCAGCATGTGGGAATTGAGGTCGAAGCCGCTGATATGATGGCCGCGTTGGGCGAGGGCAGCGATGAGTCGACCTGATCCGCAGGCGGGTTCGAGGATGCGGAGTATTTTGGCGGTGGGATCGGCTCCGTGTTGGGCGTTCAGAGTTTCGAGAAAGGCGGCTTCCTTCTGGGAGTCTTCGTCGAAGATGATGTCGTAATAGAGCGGGGTGTCATACCAGTTGGACATTTTAAAGGGATAAAGGCTAAAGGATAAGGGATAAAGAGTCTCAGAAGATCTGCTTGGATTCGGAGATTCGCTGACGCCAATATCCTGGTCGGCGTTTGGCGTGAGCGATGGCGAGGATCACCACTTCGTGTTTCCAAAGCATGTAGGCGATGTAGTATTCACCGAAACGCGGGGTGAGATTTACGCGGCGGATCTGGTTGCGCCGGGCGTTATGGAGCAGTGGTGTCTCGCAGATTTGGGTGCGATATCGTCGGTAGTGATCGTCGAAAGCATGGGCCAGTTCGGGATCGATGGTCAGGTAGTAGCTGAGAACTTCGATGAGTTCATGCCGCGCGGCAGGGTGAATTTGCCAGGCCGTCATGAGTCGCGGCGGCGGTGACCATGCTGGACAAACAGGGCGTCAATCTCGCGCTCAAGCTGCTCGCCGGGAATCAATTTGACGGTGCCATGTTCGATTTCACGGAGTCGCTGGTCGATCTCGGCGTTCCAAGTGGCTTCGATGCGGGCTTCATCCTGATCTTCCAACGCGGGCATCGTGTATTCGACCTGAAGATCGCGGAGCAGATGATCAACTTCGGCGGGCGAAAGATTGCGAATCTCCTGCTTGATCTGCTCAACCGTGGTGGCCATGGAATTAGCGTAATCGGTATCGTGAATTTGTCGAGGTTTGGATGCTCTCAAGGACTTAGCATGGGGTGGTGTTTTTGGAGCCAGGCGAGGACTTGTTGGTGGAGTTGACGGGTGAAGTCGCGGAGTTCTTTGGCTTCGGATCGGCTGATGGTGCCTGCGGTGTCGTATTCGGCGGTGTTGCGTTTGGATCGGCAGGTGTCGAGATAATCGGCTTCATCAGCGAGATCGTGACCCATGATGAGAGGGAGGGCTTGCAAGGTCCGGTAGTGGGCGAGGTTTTTCTCGGGTCGGTAACCGGAGGCGTAAAGGATGATGGTGCACAGTTTCAGCGCGGCGTTGTAGGCGATGCCGAACTGCCAGTCGACGGAGATGTTGCCTTCGGCGTCTTTGAGGTCGCGCTCGACGATGGCAAGCAGGTCGATGATTTGTTGGGCGGTGGTTTTGTGGGGACGAAGCCAGCCGTTTTCAGCCCAGTCTTGCAAGCTCATGCGGAGTTCCTTTCAGCCAAAGTTTGGGTTCATTGATGACGCGGGTGATGAAGGCGTCGCTGCGTTTTTTTTGAGTGAGCCAGTCTTCGGGGGAAAGGCAATAAGGATTGATCTCGCGCGAGAGTTCGGAGGAGAGGGGACGAAGGTGGGGGGTGAGTTTGCGGAGTCCGGTGGTGCCGATGATGAAGAGGTCGATGTCACTGTCGGCGGTGCTGGTGCCGGCGGCGATGGATCCAAAGACGAAGGCGAGGTCGATGCCGGGGATGGAGTCGAGGGCGGTGCGCAGGCGTTCGGCGATACCCGTGGTTTTGGTGACGATGCCGTGGAGTTCGGGGTAAAGGGGATGGTTGGTGTTGGCTTTGAAATAAAGCCGGTTGCCGTCGCGACGGGAGAGGACGAGGTCGGTGGCGGTGAGTTGGGCGAGTTCCTTTTGCAAGGCGGGTGCGGTGAGTCCGGCGTGGCGGGCGAGATCGCGGAGATGGATTTCGCGATCAAGATCCGCAAAAAGCAGGCGAAGGATTTCCGCGCGTGCTTTGGGGAAGAGCTTGTTGAGGAGGGACATGAGATTTGTTCACCAAAAGTAGACGATTGTTTGTTTTTAGTAAACAGAATTAGTGCCGCTGCGATAGGTGGTGGGTGACATGCCGACGCAGCGGATGAACGCGCGGGAGAAGACGGTGGCGCTGTGGTAGCCGACCTGGGGGGCGATGGCTTCGAGTTTTTCGTCGGTGGTTTCGAGGAGTTCCTTGGCTTTTTGAATGCGCATGTAGGTGATGTGCTCCATGGGGGTGCGACCGAGTTCGCGCAGGCAGAGACGGCGCAGGTGTTCGGCGCTGATGTGGGATTGCTCGGCGAGGGAGTTGAGTTTCCAGTCGATGGTGAGGTCGCGGGCGACGAGTTGCCAGAGTTCGGCAATGCGGGAGCTGCTGCGCCATGGGGTGACGAGGCGTCGAATGTAACCGTGGATGAGGCTGAGCCAGTGATGGATTTGGGCGGGGTCTTTGTCGCTGAGCCATTCGGCGCGCAGGCCCTGGATCATGCGTCCGAGGTCCTCGGCACCTTGGGTGAGCCGGAGCGGGGAGGCGGCGCCGACGAGAGGTTTGGTCCATGGGGGTTCTTCGTAGCGGATCCAGGCGAAGGTCCATTTTTGGGGTGGTTCGGCATGGAGGGCGTTGAGGACGCGGGGTGGGGCGAGGCAGAGGGAACCGGGTTTGATGCGTTCCCAGTGGCCCTCAAGGAGCATGCTGCCTTCGCCTTCGAGGCAGGCGAGGAAGAAGCTGCCGGTGGGTCGGAGTCGGACACGGCAGTAAGGAGAGAAGGCGTGGTCGATGCCGAGTCGGGCGATGCCATGGGTGGCGAGTTCGCTGCAGTCGTCTCCTTGCAGGGTCCAGCGTTGGGTGCGTGGTCCGTTGATGGTGATTTCCTTGGTGGGAAGGACGGGATTTTTTTCCATGGCGACGGACTTCAATGTGTCATTGCGAGCCGGTTTGGGGAAGCGCAAAGGTGTCGGGTTTTTTTAGGCGTCGGAGCCGAGGAACTATGATTGACTGAGGGCAGTGAATTGCCCATTATGACGGTCCACCCTTCTTTTTTCCCATGTCGATTTCGAATTCCTTTGTTGCACCGCTCAGTTCCAATCGTGATATCGAACGACTGGTGCAGCTCGATTTCCTGCGTGCGACGGAGGCGGCGGCGTTGAATGTGATGCAGTGGGTGGGCAAGGGGGAGAAGGAGATGGCGGATGAGGCGGCGTGTGATGCGATCCGTGGGATGTTTGATTTGATGAACATTCGTGGTGAGGTGGTGATTGGTGAAGGGATCAAGGACAATGCGCCGGGCATTTTTAAAGGGGAGCGGATGGGGACGTGGCTGGAGGGGACGCCGAGTTATGCGATTGCGCTGGATCCGGTGGATGGCACGACGAACTGCAGCAAGGGCATGCCGAACTCGATCTCGTGTATTGCGGCGGTGAGCCGGGATGCAGATGGCGGGTCGCAGTTGCTCGACATGCCGGCTTATTACATGAAGAAGCTGTCGTATCCGCAGGCGGTGCGTCGTGCGTGGATGGCGGATCCGAGTTTGCCGTTGCATCCGGATGCGCCGATTGGTGAGGTGATTCATTTGGTGGCGCGGATCTTGGGCAAGGAGGTGCGCGATGTGGTGGTGATTGTGATGGATCGTCCGCGCAATGGGTATTTGGTGGAGGAGGTGCGGCGGTGCGGGGCTTCGTTGCGAATGATTGCGGATGGGGACATCACCGCAGCACTGGGGCCTGCGTTGCCGGGTTCGGGGATTGACATTTATTGCGGGATTGGCGGCGCAACGGAAGGGGTGCTGGCGGCGGCGGCGTTGCGTTGTTTGGGCGGCGGGATGCAATCAAAAATTTGGGTGTCGAGCGAGGCGGAGCGGCAGTCGTTGATTGCGGATGGCTGGGGTGACAAGCTGGACAAGGTTTTCCTTTCGCGTGACCTTGCGTTTGCAGACGAGATCATTTTTTGCGCAACGGGGATCACTGATAGTCCGTTGCTGCGCGGGGTGAACGTGAAGGGCCAGGTGGCGACGACTTACAGTGTTTTGATGCGGGCGAAAACGAAGACGGTTCGTTACATGGAGACGCATCACAATCTTCAGGAGAAGACGATTCGTTTGAGGTCGACCTCGAATGAAGTGTTGCTGAACCATCCGCCGGTTGAAGGTTAGTGGATGCATTATTGAGTTGGTCTTAAACTGAAGATACCATGCCGACCATTGCTGTTTTAGGGACGTTTGACACGAAGGGTCACGAGCACGCATTCATTGCGGCCATGATCCGGCAGCGAGGTTATGAGACGTTGTTGATCAATGTGGGCAGTTTGGAGAAACCGCTGATTGAGCCGGATGTGGGATCGGAAGAGGTGGCGGCGTGTGGTGGGGATGAATGGCAAGAGGTGCTAGGAAAAAAAGATCGTGGTCTGGCGGTGACATGGATGGCGAATGCGGCGGCGAAGTATGTGGCCGGGTTGGTGGAAAAGGGAACGATTGACGGCATCATTTCCTTGGGAGGTGGCGGTGGCACGGCGATTGGAACGGCGGCGATGCGGGCGTTGCCGATTGGTTTTCCGAAGGTGATGGTGTCGACTTTGGCGAGCGGCAATGTCGCGCCGTATGTGGGTTCGGTGGATGTGGTGATGATCCCCGCAATTGTGGATGTGGCGGGCATCAATCGGATTTCGCGGACGATTTTTGAAAACGCGGCGGGGGCAATTTGCGGGATGGTGGAGGCGGCGGTGGCGCGGGCGGATCGTCCTGCGGCTGACAAGCCATTGGTGGTGGCCAGCATGTTTGGCAACACGACGGATTGCGTGACGGAGGCAAGGCGACTGGTGGAAGAGGCGGGTTTTGAGGTGCTGGTTTTTCACTCAACAGGTCAGGGTGGTCGGGCGATGGAGTCGTTGATTGCCAGTGGATTGGTGGCAGGAGTTTTGGACATCACGACAACGGAATGGGCGGATGAGCTGGTGGGCGGAATTTTGGGGGCGGGGCCGGACAGGCTGGATGCGGCGGCGAAGGCGGGAGTGCCGGCGGTGGTGGTGCCGGGTTGCCTGGACATGGTGAATTTTGGAGAACCGCAGAGTGTGCCGGCGAAGTTTGCGGGAAGGACGTTTTATCATCACAATCCGCAGGTGACGCTGATGCGGACCAATGCAACGGAGTGTGCGGAGTTGGGTCGGATTCTGGCAGAGAAGGTGAATGCCTACAAGGCTCCGGTGACGGTGTTGTTGCCGAAGAAGGCGATCAGCATCATCAGCGCTGCGGGACAGCCGTTTTATGATCCAGTGGCGGATGAGGCGTTGTTTGAGGCGATCAAGCATGGGGTGCGCGAAGGGATCGCGGTGGTGGAGATGGACTGCGCGATCAATGATCCAGAGTTTGCGAAGGCGTGTGCAGAGGCATTGTTGGGGAGCGTGAAAAGGGGATAGCGGTCATCAATCTGGGCGCTGGAAATGGCGCTGGTGTGGACTAAGTGGCAGACTAAAAAATGCCCAAATGTTTTGAATAGGCGGGGAACCCTTTCGTCAGATGTGGGGTCAATCAACCAAACGATTATGAAAACGATCCTCGCCATTCTTTCCGCCACATTGGTTTTGGGTGCCTTCGCTTCACAAGCTGAAGCCGGTGATCATTATAGGAGATACAGCAAGTCCCGCTACTGTGAACCTGAGAGAAGGGTTTATGTGCGCGAATGCCCTCCTCCTCGTGTGGTCTATGTTCGTCCGCCCGTTTACGTGCATCGCCCCGTGTGTGCGCCGCGTCCGGTGTATGTGGAGCCCTGCCATCAACCACGGCGTTATCATCGCTCGGGTTTCAGCATCACGTTCACTCGTTGAACGGGTGTCTTGGGGCTCTCACTGAGATCTCATCCCGCCTGGTAAATTTTTTGCCGGGTGGCTCTTGAAGATGAGGAGCAATGGAGCGGATTTTCCTGCTGTCGTCGCGGGAGAATCCGGTTTTTGTTGGCCTGCATGGCCGTTTGAAGAGAGGAGGTGGGGGCTCGGAATTTGGAGATGATGGTGATGGTGATGTTGAGGGTTGTCGTGAAGCCGGCGCAGACAGACGTGAGAGTCAATTTTTTGCTGGGCTGTTCAAGTCATTTGGCTAAGCTGGAGGGACAGCCATGTCCTTTGAATTTTCCACCGTCCGCAGTGATGAACATCCAGCTATTGCCGCCTTGTTGCATGGCTCGTTGGTGCACTGGTATGAGTCAAAGTTGCGTCAGGGGTATCGATTTGGGGACAGCCCGGATCCGTTTTTGATTTTTCCACAGGTGTATGAAGCGCTGGATCCGGGTGAAGCGATGGTTGCTCGTGAAAAGGAAGGCGGACAGATCCTCGGGGTATGTTTTGTGCATCGACGCGAAACGCATTTTGCGGTGGGGATCGTGGCGACTTTGCCTGATGCGGGGGCGCGAGGGGTGGCGCGGGCGATGATGCAGGAGGCCATCAAACGTGCGGAGGCAGAGGGTAAACCGGTGCGGCTGGTGTCGAGTTTGTTGAATCTGGATTCGTATTCGCTGTATACCAAAATGGGCTTTGTGCCGCGCACGATTTTTCAGGATCTGATGATGGCGGTGCCAGAGGGCGGCATGACGGTGCAAGCACCGCAGGGCGTGGATCGAGTTCGGGTGGCGCGTGCGGATGAGGCTTCGGCGCTTGCCGATTTTGAGGCGTCGTTGCAGGGAATCCGTCGTGAGAAAGACTACGCGTTTTTTTTGGAGGACCGTGTTGGACTTTGGAAGGTTTGGGTGAGTGAAGGTGGCGATGGGCGGATCAATGGAGTCTTGGTGGTCAGCCTTAATGCGGCAATGCCGATGCTCGGTCCCGGGGTTGCAGGTGATGAGGCGGCGGCATTGGCGATGATCTGGACGGCGCTGAATGAGTTGGGGGGAAAGAGTTATGTTTTGCTGGCTCCGGCTGCTGCTGCGGGGTTGGTGAGAACGCTTTATGGATGGGGTGCACGCAACATTGAATTGCATGTGGCTCAGGCCTATGGAGATACTCCTGAAGGAAGCGGGATCGTCTTTCCGACGTTTCTGCCTGAATCGGCTTAGTTGGGCGGTGAGCGAAGAGAAAAGATGAACGAATCGTTCGGAAGTCTGGTGGAAATTGAGGGATTTGGCCTTCCCAATTCAATAAGTTACGATTCCGTCACATAAGGGCTCCGTGCTTGCCCGATGGTCAATCGCCCCGGAAGATCGCGGCCCAATGTCCGAGCCCACTGTTTCTGATCCATCCGAATTCCCTCCTAATGCCAATCAAGATTCGATGACCGGGAACGCGATCTATCTGCTGCGCACGGTTCATCAGCATCACGTGGCCCTCAGTGCGCTTGCCGATCAGAAGGCCAGCTTTCTTCTTGGTGGAACCATCGTGATCCTCGGTTTCGTCGCGACGGCGAATCAGCAAGCCTCCATCGGCCTGCCATTTCTTGTTTTGGCAGCGGGATCGGTTCTTGCATTGGTGTTCTGCTGTCTGACTTTGATCCCGCGGATCCGTTTTCATGACCCGAAACAACCCGGATTTAACCTGCTATTTTGCAGTCACTTCATCAACTTGAGCGAGGATGAGTTCATTCGCCGGATGAAGGCGACCATTGATCGCGACGCGTCAATTTCTGAAGCCTTGTCACGAGACATTTATCAGATGGGCGGCATCATTGTCCGTCGCAAATTGAAGACCCTGAGGTTTGCCTACGGGGCCTTTCTGGCAGGGATTATCGCCTGCGTCGTTGGCTGTGTGTTGCAGGCGATTTTTTGAGAAGCGTTTTCCTGGCAGGAATGGAGCCGGTTGTCGGACTCGAATCGAGACCTGCTGATTGAAAACCTCCCACCGAATCACACGGAAGCGCCGCCGCTTTTAAGGCGTCAACAGAAAGCACTCGCCGTGCAACAAGAGCGTTTGGCAGCAATGCCGACCACTGAGGAGGTTGCCGCCTTCCGTGCAAAGGTGGAAGCCTTGCTTGGCGGGTCGAAGGCATTCACCGCGCTTGCTGGCCAACGGATCAAGATCGGCGTGGAGATCGGTCGACAGGTCAATCAGTGGATGCCGCGCATTCCCTACGCCAAGCGGGGCGACTGGTTCGCCGAGAATCTGCCTAGCATCAATCGTTGCATCCACGGCTTCAACGCCTGGCTGCCAAAGTGGAGGGCGGAAATTTCGATTTAAGGCAGGCCAGCAACCTCCATCAAGCGTTCATCCTATCTGGTGCATTGCCAGCGAACACGCAGCGCGGGAAGTCCATCCGTGACGCATGGATGCGCCCCGTCACATGGGCACGCCGGGTGAAGCTGAAGATCCTTCAAGAGAACATCGAAGCCTACACCCCCGCGCAGAAGGTGGAGTTAAAGGAGGCGGTGGGGCCGCTGGTGGAGTTGTATGGGCGGTTGTAGAGGGGTGATTACGAGAATCCGAGAGTGAGGATTGTTTCGACTATGAGGAGCCGATTAATTTTTCTTTAATCAGACGTATCTCTATCACAGTTGTAGACACCGCAAAGTGGCCCGCAAGGGCATCCACGGCCTCTACAAGGATGCCCTCCTCAATGGGTTTGGATGAGTCCACGTAAAGCGCCAATCGGGAACTCAACTCATTGCGTGGGACCAACAATGCACCAGCAAATTCATTCGCATGATATTCCAGGAAACTATATTCTCGTTCCGGAATCTCGGAATAGAATTCCCTCAACTTTTTCTCATCTTTCGGGAACTGTTCAGCCAACTCGCGATGTAATACATAGTGTCCGATTTCATGAGCCACACTGTATCGCATTCGCCCATGAAATCGACCCTGCATATATTGATCCCGATCGACGGCAAGCGTGTTGAAATCTATCCCCAGTAAGGCATCAACTCCAAGGTCATTTAGGAGATTATCTACAACGCGCATTTCCAAACCTAAACCAAACTCAGCTATGGCCAGGACGTCGATTGGGTAATCACCACTGGGCCAAAATTCTTCTCGGAATTCATCAGCGCGAGACCAGCAAACTTTGGCAGGATAATAAGGGGCTCGAAAAAGTGGAGGATCAGGCATATAAACAATTAGCTATTCTGAATTTTCTCAATGATGGCCTGCATCTCCTCATCTGTTGGCTTTTTACCCCTAAGAGTTCTGAAAAAAGCTGGTAAAAATTTCACAATGGAATCTTCATTCATAAGATCGCTAGGGATCTTTCCTCGATCCGCCGCCGCGTGATCAAAAAAACGAAGCCAAGCGTCATCGCCTTCAATTAAACCCAGAGCGGTCGCGTATCGCTCTAAAATCGCTCTATCGTGAGGAGGCGGCAAAAGGCCTCGCTCGATTCTACTAATATTTCCCGGGTCAGCTTGTGCGGCGATGCTGAAGCTACGCAGTGATATTTTCTTGAGCATCCTCAGAGATTTAAGGTAGCCCCCGAATGTAGTGATGGTCGTTTGATTCATTGGGAATAAGGGTATGGGGATCACATATTAACTACGAATGTTGTATAAAATCAACAACAAGATTCAATCATGCACCTAATAAATGGTTCAAAAGAACACATTTATGGAAATATGTGAGGCTTTCGAGGCAGGCGATCAAGCCCTCCAGTATATCAAACTAGCTGCTGAAATGTGGAACGAGTGGAACCCCCTGAACGTCACTGGCTAACCTCTCGCCACCTCACTAACACGGCGTTGGAAACCAGGAAGAGGGCGATGTGATCCGCACCCCTTTCAAAGTCGGGTGAGCTGAAGGAACTGGTTGGCCGTGTTGCACCGCCGCTCTGACGTTTCATCGTCGCTCCCAGCGTTCACGAACAGCCACAAGCCACACTCATCGAACCACTGCACCGCCTCGGCGCAGTCGAGGGGCTGCCACTTTCCACCGATCCAAATCTGATAGTCCAGATCGATCTCGGCCTCGTCGACCACCACGCCGCGCCCTCGCTCGTCTTGAATGGCGAACCTACCAGAAGCGCACCCCAGCACGGTGACCGCCACCCCATCTTCCCAGGTTGCATCAAGCTCGCATTCATCCAATCGGTGGAACCTGCCAACCATTCCCGGCATCGGTCGCAGCTTATGCACGCCGGGAACTGAACTGAAATCAATCGCGTTCATATTGTTCATTAGAACACTTTATGAACAGCGGTTCAAGTTTTGGTTTCCGCTCGCGATTTTTTGGGGAGAGATGCAGCGCTGGGCAAGTCAGCTATGGGGTTCTGTTCTTTTTTTGGCCCTCGTAATTCAACACCTCGAAGCTTTTGACTGTGCTTTTTGACCCAAGAACGGTTGTGTAGGAGAAAGTTCCATCTGGTGTAGCCTGCACGCGGAACATTGCATCATCGAACAACCCTACTGGCAGATTGCCAAATAAATACATGGGTGGACCTGAGGGAGCCAAGCCGCCCGAACCGACGCCTCCTCCACCGCCTACTGCCGCCATGCTGCTGGCGACGGGACGACCCGGGCCCATTTGTTCTGCAATCACCCCCTTTTTATCGACCGAAATCACTCTCACGAGCATCGTCACTGACTTAGCCAATTTTGCCTGATGGTCTTTGTTTGCCTGAATGCGGTCATTTTCCGCTTGCCTGATTCGCTTGACCTCCTCCTCCTCTTTCATCGCAGCGGCCGCCATTTCTTTTCGATGTTTCGCCGCCGCTTCAGAATCAAACGCAAACCTCTGTTGAATTTCAGTCGGGAGTTTTTCGAACGGCACTTTCACAGTTCCGGAATCATGAACAAATCGAAGGCCGTCAGGATCAACTTTTGTGAGGGTTGCGTTCGTGTAGACGGTCTCTCCCCCGAAGTCTTTTTTGACGCGTAACTCGTCCAATTTCAATTCAGCGACTTGAGCAAATGCCGAAGTGGACAAAATGAAGACGAGAGAAAGAGCGACTTTCATAAGGGCAAATATTAGATTCTTTGAGGCAAAGCAGCAATTATTTTCAATCTTCAAGCCGTGCAAATTAAATGGAGGTGATGAGCCGATGGCTATGGCGACAGCATACCCTGATCGGGGAGAGGTGGTCACCGCTGGCGATGGCGGCAACTGACAACTGTTGTCTCGAATATGGCTGAGTCAGAAATGGGACAAGCCATCAAAAGGGAGAATTTCAAAAGTGTCCAAGTCTGATTTTTACATGAACACCGTGAACATCCATAATCGTTGATTCTGAATGGAGCCGGTTGTCGGACTCGAACCGACGACCTGCTGATTACAAATCAGCTGCTCTACCAACTGAGCTAAACCGGCTTTGATTTTCAAAGTTCTGCCTTGCGGCGGGAGGGTTGGGAATATGGACGGAATCGCTGGATCGGCAAATGATTTTGACGGCAGGTTAACGGCGGCGCTGGATAAGGAGGGCGCCAAGTGCGCCAATTAGGAGCAGCATGCGCGAAGGTTCAGGAATGGCGTCGGCGATGGTGAGGTAAAGTCCGTCGGAGGTGGTGTAGCTGTTCCAGACGAGATTGGGCGCGAGGGTGGGGAGGAGGGCTGGGTTGATGGTCGGCGTGCCAGTGGAGGTGGGGGCACCGGTCCAGTCGATGAGCTTCCAAGTGTCGTTGATCGCCCAGGTGGTGGTGGTGAGGCCGGTGGCTGAGACTTGCAGAATGCTGTTGGTGAGATCGACGCCGGTGTTCGAGTAAACGCGCAAACGATCGTTTTCAGCGAGTGACGTTGATGAGCCATCATTGCCGAACAGGTCGAACTGAAGGGTGCCGAACAGGCTGACGTCGAGGGCGGTGGGGGCAAGGGCGTCGCCGATGGTGAGGATTTGAGGGCCTCCGGCGTTCAAACCATGGGTGCTGCCAACCATGAGGTTGGTTCCCTGATTGATGGTGATGTTTTTGCCTGCGCCGCCGAGGAGGGTGCCGTTGCCTCCGAGCGTGGCGTTGCTGCCAGTGAGGCTGGTCAGGCTGCCGCTGCCGGTGGCTGATCCGGTGGTGTTGTTGGCGAGCAGGGTGCCGCCATTGAGAGCGGTATTGCTGGTGTAGGTGTTGGCGGCGTTGAGTGTGAGTTTGCCGGTTCCAATTTTGGTAAGGTGGGAGGTGTCGTTGGTGCTGGAGACAACGGCGTCGATGGTGAGGTCGCCACTGCCACCGATGGAGGAGGCGCTGGCGAGGTTGACGGAGGAGAGGTTGGCGACGGCGGTGTTGGTTCCGGGTCCGCTAAGGGTGACGGTGGGGGCTGAAGTGTATCCGCTGCCGGCGTTGGTGACCGCGACTTCAGCGGCGAAATTGTTGTTGTTGGTGGTGAAGGTGGGATTGACGACACCATTGACGTTGCCTGAGCCGGGGACGGCGAAGGAAATCGAGGGGGCGGAGGTGAAGCCACTGCCCATGCTGAGGATTTCCACACCGGTGACAACGCCGCCTGCGACGGTCACCTTGGCGGAGGCACCCTGGCCGCCGCCAGCGGTGATGTTCGGGGTGGAGTAGGTGTTGGAGCCGGTGCCGGTTTGATTGCTGCCGCCGTCGGTGACAGTAAAGCTGGCTGCGGTGACGCCGAGGGTGGCGACGGCTGATGCCCCGGTTCCGCCGCCGCCAGAGATGGTGACGGTGGGCGTGGTGCCTCCGACGTTGGCGCTGGAGGAGGTGACGGTGATGGAGGCGATGCCGTTGCCGATGCTGGCTTCAGTGGCGCTGTTGTTGGTGAGGGCTCCCACTCCGCCATTTCCGGTGCCGTTGAGGGTGAAGACTTCGTTGACGTTGGTCTGGCCGTTGAGGTCGAGGGTGCCGGTGGTGACGGTGGTGCCGCCATTGGTGCCGTTGGTGGTGAAGCCGGTGCTGCCGAGGGCTTGGGAGTTGCCGATGATGAGGGTGCCGCCGTTGACAATCGTCTGGCCGGCGTGGGTGTTGGCGCCGTTGATGGTCCAGGTGCCGGTGCCGGCTTTGGTGACGGTCATTTTGGCCTGGTTGGTGATGGCGCCGTTGACGATGCCATTGCCGATTCCTTGCAGTCCGAGGCTTGAGAAGCGGTCGCGTGAGGAGGTGGTGATGTTGCCGTTGAAGGTGGCGGTTTCGCCTGCGACGGCATTTTCGAGGATGCCACCGCCATAGTTGCCCATGCCGGCAAGGTTGCTGCCGCCGACGGAAGAGGTGCCGTTGGCGATGTTGATGGTGCGGTTGGTGGTGCCGGAGCCTGCGGTGCCGTAGCTGCCGCCGAGGATGGCGTAGTCGTTGGTGAGGCGCAGGGTGGCGACGCTGACGGACTGGGCGTAGGATTGGCCGAGGGTGATGGTGGTGCCTCTGCCGATGGCGGAGTTGACGCCGCTGTTGGCGATGTTGTTGACGCTAAGGACGCCGGCTGCGGCGCGGGCTTCGCCTGCAAAACTGTTGTTGGGATTGGAGAGGGTCAGGGTGCCGCCATTGGTGCGATAGACGTAGGCGCTGACGACGCCTTCCATGGTGACGTTGCCGCCAGTAACGTAGAAGGTGCCGGAGCCGGTGATGTCGCCTGTGAAGGTGAGGGTGGTGGAGCCGGCACTGGAGACGGCGCGGTTTCCGCCAGTAAGGGTGTTGATGTCGAATTCGATACGCTGATTGTTGGCGCTGCTGTTGGCGATTGCTCCGTTGGTGTTGAGGGTGATGCTGTTGTCGCCGGTGAGGGTGAAGGCGGAGGCTCCAGCGAGGAATGTTATGGAGTTGACGGCGTAGCCGGCGGCAAAGTCGTTGGTAAGGGTGGCGGCTCCGGTGTTGGAGAATTGCAGGGCGAAGCTGCCAGCGGAGATGTCGAAAGGGGTGGTGGCTCCGCTAATCCAATTGGCGGAGTCATTCCAGTTGTCGGCGGCTCCGTTGCCATTCCAAAGCGCCTGGGCGCTTACTGTTTGGGTGAGGGTCGCGGCGAAAAGGAGCGATAGAAAACTGCGGCGCAGGGTTTGGAGAGGGTTGAGTGGGGTCATGAACGCGTGGCGGGTCGGAGGGAATTTTTATGATAAGGGAAAAGGGGGAGAATCACAGTCATTTTAAGGGTGAGGTTGGATTTTGTTGCTGGTGGGACGGGGTTTGGCTGGACAGTAAATGGTTGAGGCTGAGAGAATGTGGTCAATGAGATGCTGTTTGTTGCTCGGTTTGCTGATTGTTTTGTGTCGAGGGGTTTGCCTTGCGGCGGAGGTGGATCCGGATGCGTGGGTGACGCGATCGTTTTGGATGCCGGGTGGGATGGTGTCGGTGGAAGCGGGGTGGGGTGATGAGACGGGGCGGTTGGTGGAGTTGCCGCGAAAGGGTGCTTCTGAAGGTGAGTGGGTATCGGTGCTACGGATGCACACGGAGTGGATGAAGAGACAGCTTGGGGGTGGTTTGGTGAGCTTTCCTGAAGGAACGGTGTTGGTTTATGATCGTAAAAGCGACACGCTGGCGATGCGATCG
Source organism: Phragmitibacter flavus (assembly GCF_005780165.1). Classification (NCBI taxonomy): domain Bacteria; kingdom Pseudomonadati; phylum Verrucomicrobiota; class Verrucomicrobiia; order Verrucomicrobiales; family Verrucomicrobiaceae; genus Phragmitibacter; species Phragmitibacter flavus. The sequence goes on from NZ_VAUV01000020.1 coordinate 54,617, forward strand.
ACGGTGGCGGGAATGCAGTGGGCGGAAACATTGGAGAAATCGGCGCTCGACAAGGTGCAGCGCTCGTTGGTGTTCCGTTTGGAGGTGGTGGAAGGGGATGCTGGGATGATACAGGAGATGGTGAGCGAGGCGGCAGATTTAAGGGAGCATGGGGAGATTTGGAAGCGGTTGGAGGGGTTGATCAAGGAGGAGAAGTTGCTGGTGCGTGAAACGTCGCGGCTTGAGGTGAAGTCGGGTCAGCGAGGGGTGTTGGAGACAGGGAAGAGGTTGACGGAGTTTGTGTCAGTATCGGTGGATGCAGAGGGTCGGATGGAGCTGGTGGAAGAAGAGAGGCGGGCGGGAATGAGGTTGGAGGTTGATCCAGTATTGAGGCCTGATTTGAATCAGGTGGATGTGAATTATGTTTGGAGTGATGACGACGCGCCTTCAGCGAAGAGGATGAAAATTTTGAGGTCGAAGCCGGGGGATCTGGGGATTGAGATGCCGGTATTAGATGGAAGCGGCGTGTCGGTGACAACCACCGGGACTTTTCTTGATGGGGATGTGAGGTTGGTAGGGGTGTGGTCGGTGGGAGTTGTTGCGAGGAGGATGCGGGCGGCGTTTTTGAAGTGTGAGGTGGTGCCTCTGTTTGCGAAGAAGGCGGACGAGCGGTTGGAGGAGGGGTTGAAGAAATATGCGGATCTGGTGGAGATAATTCCGGTAGAGAAGAAGAGCGGCGTGGATGGAGGTTTGAAGGTGCGGGTGTTTTCGGTGCCGGGCGATTTTTTGATCCAGCATGTGATGGTGGGGGAAGATGGCACACCGGTGGATCCGTTTTCGAATACCCCTACCAAGCGGGTGTTTTCGTCGGCTCGTGAAGTTTTGGAGGGGTGGGGGATTCAGTTTCCTGAAGGCGCAGAGGCGGTGTTTTCAGCGGCAAGCGGAACACTGTGGGTAAAGAATACGGAGGAGACTTTGGAGGCGATCGAGATGTATGTGGGGCACCCTCGCAAAAGACCGCTCACTCTGTCTGCGACGGTCCGGGTGGTTCAGGGGGATAGTGCGTTGGTGAGGGAATTGATGGGGCGGATGGGGGAGAGCGGCGATCATTCGGCGTTGTGGGAAGAGGTGCAGGTGGGGATGAAGGAAGGGAAGTTTTCGGCGGTGGATGCGATGCGGTTGGAATGTCGCTCCGGCCAGCGGGCAGTGTTTAAATCGGGAATGGAATTTGGTGATTTTCCGTCTTTGAAATTTGAGGAGGAGGTGCGGCAGGATGGGAAGGAGGTGGAGACGGATGGGGAGAGGAAGGGGGTTATGAAATCGAAGTTGGAGACGGGTTGGGCGGGGATGTGTTTCGAGATGGATCCGTTGTTGGGGCCGGATGGGTTTACGATGGATTTGAATCTGGCTTTTGAGTTTCACCATGCGCCGCCGGATTGGGATGAGGCGAGCGGGGGATGGGAGTTTCGTTGTTTCGAGACCACGACGAGTTTGACGGTGGAGTCGGGGAGTCAGCGGGTGATCGGGGTTTGGAAACCGGAGGGGGTGCTGGGGGATGTGTTGCAGGTGGCGTTTTTGAAAATGGTGAGGGTGGGGGGGGAGTAGGAAGTTGCAGGGATCTTTGCAGGTGGCAGGACTGATGGGCGCTTCGCGTCGGGTTCCCGGCAGGATGCCGGGAACGACACTTTCCAGATGCGTGTGCTCCCCATGATTGGACGGCAGGACTGAGAGGGACAGGAATGTCCCTCCTCCTTTAGGCCAGGATGCCTTTGACGACGTGGCCGTGGACGTCGGTGAGGCGGAACTGGCGGCCTTGGTAGCGATAGGTGAGTTTGGTGTGGTCGATGCCGAGGAGGTGGAGAATGGTGGCCTGGTGGTCGTGGACGTGGACGGGGTCCTGAGTGATGTTCCAGGCGAAGTCGTCGGTGGCACCGTGGACGTGCCCGGCTTTGACGCCGCCGCCAGCCATCCAGAGGGAGAAGGCTTTGCCGAAGTGGTCGCGGCCTTTGGGATTGGTGGGGTCGCCTTGACCGAAGGGGGTGCGGCCGAATTCACCGCCCCAGATGACGAGGGTGTCGTCGAGGAGGCCGCGTTGTTTGAGGTCGGTGACGAGGGCGGCGGAGGGTTGGTCGGTGTCTTTGCACTGGATGGCAAGCTGGGTGTGGAGGTTGTTGTGCTGGTCCCAACCGGCGTGCATGAGCTGGACGAAGCGGGTGCCGCGTTCGATGAGGCGGCGGGCCATGAGACAGTTGTTGGCGAAGCTGCCTTTCTCGAGGACGTCGGGGCCGTAGAGGTCGAGGATATGTTGGGGTTCGTCGCTTAGATCGAGGAGATCGGGCACGCTGGTTTGCATGCGATAGGCCATTTCGTATTGGCTGATGCGGGTGTCGATTTCGGGGTCGCCGTAGTCGGCGAGGTGGGCCTGGTTGATGGAGCGGATGTCGTCGAGAAGGGAGCGACGGGCGGCCTGGCTGACGCCGTTGGGATTGGTGAGATAGGGGACGGGATCGCCGGTGCTGCGGAAGCGCACGCCCTGGTAGCGGCTGGGGAGGAAGCCGGAGCCCCAGTAGTAGTCGAAGAAGAGCTGGCCGCAGGATTTTTGGCGGTCGGACGAGGTCATGACGACGAAGGCGGGGAGGTCTTCGGATTCGGAACCGAGGCCGTAGGTGGTCCAGGCGCCGAGGCTGGGGCGGCCGGGGATTTGGGAGCCGGTGAGGAAAAAGGTGACGCCGGGGGCATGGTTGACGGCCTCAGTGTTCATGGAACGGATGAGGCAGAGGTCGTCGGCGATGGCGGCGGTGTGGGGCAGCATGTCGCTGATTTCGATGCCGGATTTGCCGTTTTTGCGGAAGGGCTTGAGGGCGGGGATGATGGGCCAGGCTTTGTTGCCGGAGGTCATGGTGGAGAGGCGGGTGGTGCCGCGGATGCTCTCGGGGAGGTCCTGCATGGCCATCTTTTGCAGGAGGGGTTTGGGATCAAAGAGGTCGACGTGGGAGGGTCCGCCGCCTTGCCAGAGGTAGATGACGCGTTTGGCGTGAGGGGTGGAGGTGGGGTAGCCGGGGATGGCGGGGGCGTTGCTGTTGCCGGCAAGGGCGTCGTTTTTGATGAGGCTGGAGAGGGCGGCAATGCCGAGGCCGGTGGCCGTTTTGCCGAAGAGTTGGCGTCGGGTGACACGGGCTTGGTTGAGCTGGATGGGGTCCATAGAAAGGCTAAAGGCTAAAGGCGAAAGGATAAAGGGTGCTTCGGCTGGATCGTCCTCGTTCTCCTACTCGTCCTCGGATGGGGACTTTGGGTGGGGAGTAGGAGGAGGAGTAAGAGTAAGAGGAGGAGTGGGGTGAGCGCTGGGTGGTTTGGAGACGGGTGAGCGTTTTTTGGCGCGGGGGGTCGAGGACGAGTAGGAGAACGAGGACGAGGACGAGTTTTGAGTTATTCGCGTGTTAGGGCGGCGTCGAGGTTGAGGATGGCAAGGCAGACAGAGGTCCAGGCGGCGTGGTGAGAGGCGTCGAGTTCGGGGGATGTGGGAGTTGCGCCGACGGTGAGGAGTTTTTTGGCGGCGGAGGGATCGGATTGAAAATGTTCGAGCTGGCGGTCGAGCATCTGGCGGAGGCGGGAGAGGTCGGCAGTGGTGGGTTCGCGACTGATGCAGTGCTGCCAGGCGAGGGTGAGACGGATGTCCGTATCGGCGGTCTGGCGGATGAGGTTGGCGGCGAGGACGCGGGAGGCTTCGACCCAGGTGGGGTCGTTGAGGGTGGTGAGGGCGTGGAGGGGGGTGTTGGTGAGGCTGGGTTTGACGTTGCAGATTTGGCGGGTGGAGGCGTCGAACATGTTGGCGGGGGCGACGGTGCGACGCCAGAAGGTGTAGAGACTGCGGCGGTAGAGGTCGGAGCCGGTGGATTGGGGATAGGTGAAGTCGCGTTCTTTGGTTATGGCGAGTCCGTCCCAGATGCCTTCGGGTTGATAGGGGTAGACAGGTTTGCCGTTGAGTTGAGGGTTGAGCAGGCCGCTGGCGCTGAGGGCGAGGTCACGCAGGATCATGGAAGGGAGGCGCAGACGGCTGGCGCGGGCCATGAGGCGGTTGTCGCGGTCGTGTTCGAGCTGCTGCGGGGTGATGCGGCTGCTTTGGCGGTAGGTATGGCTGGTGACGATGAGGCGGTGGAGGGGTTTGATGCGCCAGCCGTTGTCGCGGAATTCGACGGCGAGCCAGTCGAGGAGGTCTTGATGGATGGGGACTTCGCTTTGGACGCCGAGGTCTTCGGAGGTTTTGACGAGGCCGGTGCCGAAGAAGTGCTGCCACATGCGGTTGACCTGGACGCGGGCGGTGAGGGGATGTTCGGGAAGAAAAAGCCACTGGGCGATGCCAAGGCGGTTTTTGGGGGCGTCGGCGGGGAGCGGGGGGAGGAAGGCGGGGGTGTTGATGGTGACTTTTTCGGTGGGGCTGAGGTAGTCGCCGCGGTCGAGGACGTGGGTTTCGCGCGGTTGTTTTTCGTCCATAATCATGACGCGAGGCAGTTCGTCCTTGGCGAAAGTTTCTTCGGCAAGTTTGGCGGCGACGATACGTTTGATGGGGTCGTGTCCTTTGAGTTTGGGGAGGCGGACGGAGTCGAATTCGACGCGAACGCGGCCTCCGGCATAGGTGTTGGGTTTGGTGTCGCGGGCGGCTTCGATGAGGCGTTTCCAGTTTTCTTCGAGGGGGTCGGTGGAGGCAAGGATTTGGTCCTCCCACTTGAGCTGAAGCTGGTTGCGCTGGGATTCCCAATCGGGTTCGGCAGCGGTGATGGCGTCGGCGGTTTTTTGTTTGAGGGCGGCGAGGCCGAGGTCGAATTCTGGGGTTTTGAGTTCGAGCAGGGGAGGGGCGGAACGGATGCGGGAGCCGCCGCCGCCGGCGCGACCGGTTTCGGAGACGTTGTTGAAGGCAGCCATCAGGCTGAAGTAGTCGCGGTGGGTGATGGGGTCGTATTTGTGGTCGTGACATTGCGCGCAGGCGACGGTGAGCCCGAGCCAGGTGGTGCTGGTGACGTCGACGCGGTCGAAGAGGATGACGTTGCGTTGTTCTTCGGCAATGGCGCCGCCTTCGCCGTTGATGAGGTGGTTGCGGTTGAAGGCGGTGGCGATTTTTTGGTCGTTGGTGGGATTAGGAAGGAGGTCGCCGGCGAGTTGTTCGATGCTGAACTGGTCGAAGGGCATGTCGGCGTTGAGGGCTTTGACGACCCAGTCGCGCCAGATCCACTGGAAGGTGTCGCCGTCTTGTTGGAAGCCGTTGCTATCGGCGTAGCGCGCGGCGTCGAGCCAGGGGAGGGCCATGCGTTCGCCGTAGTGGGGGGATTGCAGGAGGCGGTCGACCACTTTCTCATAGGCGTCGGGGGAGGTGTCGGCGAGGAAGGCGTTGAGTTCGTCGAGGGTGGGGGGGAGGCCGGTGAGGTCGAGGGTGACGCGACGCAGGAGGGTGGAGCGGTCGGCTTCGGGGGAGGGCTGAAGGTGATGTTCGCGTAATTTGGCGAGGACGAAGCGGTCGATTTCGTTGCGGATGGGGCCGCTGATGTCGGTGGGGACGGCGGGTCGGGTCGGGGCTTCGAAAGCCCAGTGGTTTTCGAAGGGGGCACCTTGGGCGACCCATTCGATGATGAGGTCTTTTTGGGATTGGGTGAGGGTGCGATGGGAGTCGGGTGGGGGCATCAACTCGTCGGCATCGTCGCTGAGGATGCGTTGGATGAGCCGGCTTTCGTCGGGTTTGCCGGGGATGATGTTGCCATCGGCACGCTGACCTTTGAGGGTGTTGAGTTGAAGGTCGGCTTTGCGTTGGTTGCCGTCTTGGCCGTGGCAGTAGAAGCAGTTTTCCGAGAGGATGGGGCGGATGTCGCGATTGTATGAAATGGGGGCGGGTGCGGCAGACGCGGGTCCTGCCAAGGTCATGATCACAGTGCAGAGCACGGCGATGGTATGGTTGGAGATGAGAAGGCGCGGAAGAAGCATCACTACATCTTACGATGGATGCAGGTGGCTTCCTACTTACTGGAGTTCGTAAACGGGAAAGGGGCCGATTGGTTTTTTCGGGAGCCCGTGAACGGTGCGGAGAGGATGATGGAAGGAGGCTATCGTTTTACGATGCCGTCTTTCATGGCGATGGAGATGGCGGAGGCGAGGCAGTTGACGTGCAGCTTTTTGTAGATGCAGCGCATGATGTAGTCGGTGGTGTGGGGGTTGAGGTCGAGCTGGTCGGCGATTTGTTTGCGGGCGAGGCCGTCGACCATGAGTTCGAGCACGGCGATTTCGCGGTCGGTCAAATCGTGCTCAGGGCTGGGTGGGACAGTGCGAGGCGGCGCTGATTTGGTGAGCATTTCAAGAACGCGGCGGGCGACGCGGGGATTCATGGGGGATCCGCCGGCGAGGGCTTGTTCGATGGCGGCGATGACTTGTTTGGCAGGCTCGGATTTGAGCAGGTAGCCGGAGGCTCCGGCGCAGACGGCGCGGAAGATTTTGTCATCGTCCTCAAACACCGTGAGCATGAGGATGGTGGTGTCGGGAGCGATTTGTTTGATGCGGGTGATGCCTTCGATGCCGTCCATGCCGGGAAGTCCGATGTCGAGGAGAATGGTTTCGGGAGGGTTGTTGGAGAGAAGCGCGAGGGCGTCTTCGCAGCGACGGAAACTTTGGATGTCGGTGAAGATGGGGTGTTGGGCAAGCACGCGCTCAATGCCCCGGCGGAACGCGGGGTTGTCTTCGATGATCCAGACGGAGGGCACTTTGAAAGGCTAAAGGCTAAAGGCTAAAGGATAAAGTAGGAATGATGCACGATGGTTGATGGATGGGAAGTAGGAGCAAGAGTAAGATTTACTGGATGGGGGCGGTGAGGTGGATTTGGGTGCCGGGAGTGTTGAGATCGGAAGTGATGGTCATGCGGGCGTGCAGGGTTTTGGCGCGTTGCTTCATGCTGGTGAGGCCCATGCCGTTGGATTTTTGCTGAGGATCGAATCCGCGACCGTCGTCGGTGATGATGAGGATGAGATTTTGTTCGTCGAACTCAAGTGAGAGGGTGACGTGTTTGGCTTGGGCATGGCGGGCAATGTTGGTGAGGGCTTCTTTGAAAAGAAGGAAGACCTGACGGCGGGATTCGGCGGGCCAGGTGGTGGGGGCTTGGTCGGGAAGCTGGGTCCAGTTGACGGTAAGGCCGGTGAGGAGTCGGTTGGCGGTGCGTTTGAGAAGGGTGATGAGGTCGGGTCCAGATTCGGCGCGGGCGCCGACGAGCCAGAGCACTTCGCGCATGGCTTCAGTGGTTTCTTGGGCGATGCGGTTGATTTCCTGGAGGTCTTCTTTTTGAGCGCTGGGACTGTCGGGCTGGGTGGCGGCGGTTTCGCTGATCATGGCAATGCCGGCGATGTTGCTGCCGATTTCATCGTGAAGGTCTTGGGCGAGGCGGTTGCGCAGATTGAGCAGGGCGCGGGTGCGGGATCGGCGTTCGAAGATGGCGAAGGTGATGCCGGCGATGGGGAGGATGAGGGCGAGAGAGGCGGCAAGGGTCCAGGCGCGACGGCGGGCGCGGTCTTCAATTTCGGTGTGTTGGGATTGGAGGTCGGAGAGCTGGTCCTGGAGTTGTCGGCGGGATTGCCAGCGTTCGAGCCATTGGGGGAGCGGCAGCAGGTGACCGTAGCTGGTGTGGCCATCGACGATGAGGGAAGGGGGGCGTTTTTCGGGGCGATCGGAGCGGTCGGGGCTTGAAGTGACGGTGGCGGCGGGGGCGAGGTTTTGATGGTTGGAGAAGATTTCGATTTCGGAGAGGCCGAAGGAGTTGCGGCGGCCGGGGGCGTCCTGGATCATGAGGACGCGCAGGTGTCGTCCGCTGAGTTGGTTGACGGGGGTGGTGACGGGATTGTTGCCGGGGTTGGGAAAGTCTTCGTTGGTGGCGTCGAGGAGAACGGTGGGATTGGTGAAGTCAGGGGCGTCGGAGAGTTCGACCCGGAAGCGGAGGGGAAAGGCGAAGCCGGGGACGTCGGCACCGAGTCGGGCGTGGACGGGGTGGAGTCGGACTTCGTCGATGGGTTGAGACTTACCGAGGTCGATGGCGATCCATGCGGGTTCAGCGGGGCTGGTCTGGTCGGCGAAGAGTCCGTCGTAGGGAAGAAGGTGGCGTTCGATGGGAGGGCCGAGGGGGGATCGTCCGTCGATGAGGTTTTTGAGGTTCCAACGCGGGGGGAGGGTGGTGGAGTTGGAGGCGGTGGCAGTGGTGGTTTTGTTGAGGGCGATGTTCTTGATGCCTTGAACGATCATGAGTTCGCTGAGGGCGAAGAAGTGGGTGCCGTTTTCTTCGGCGAGTTTGGTGACGGTGAGCCGGATGAACTGGCCACGGAGACCGCGGGCGCGAAAGACTGCGGGAGCGAGGCCGGGGGAGCGGAAGTCTTCTTCGGTGAAAACGGCGAGCGGGGTGAAGGTGGTGAAGGCGGGGTCGTCGGAGATGTCGATGCGGAAGCGGCGGGGGAAGCCGTAGGTCTTTTGTTCGCCGGGTTGCCAGTCGACGAGGGCGGGGACGAGAACCACCCAATCGATGGGTTGGGAGGTGCCGAGGTCGATTTGAATCCACGGTGAGGTGGGGGGCGGGGTTTGCAGTTGCTGGTGCTGGTAGCCGAGTTCGGCGGTGGTTTGAGCCATGACGGGGACGCCGAGTTGGGTGAGGGCGTCGCGGGTGGATTGGATTTGGGTTTCGAGAGTGCGGAGGTCACGGCTGAACCAACGCAGCCAGGTGCTTTCCGTTTCCTGGGCTGTGGCGGAAATGGTGGACAGCGTGAGAAGGAGGCTGAGAAGAGATAGGCGGATGACGAGGGAGGTGGGCACGGGTTTGGGTTTGGGATCGTCCTCGTCCTCCTACTCGAACTCGTCCTCGATTGTGGAAGGGGATGCCGGAGAGGGTGGCCGTCGGATGTCTTGGCGTGATTTGAAAAGGTTTCTGGCGGATGGTCAGCGCGGTGGTCGAGGACGAGTTCGAGTAGGAGGACGAGGACGAGGACGAGTTTTTGAAAAGGGAACGAGGGGTGGTCTGCTGGCGCTGGGTGATGGTGGAGCGCAGCGTGGGGAGTAGGAGGAGGAGTAAGAGGAAGAGGAGGATTTTCTCTTTAGGCGGCAAGTTGGCCGTTCTCGATAATGAGGGTGCGGTCGCCGCGAGTGGCGAGTTGGGCGTCGTGAGTCACCACGACGAGGGTGCGGTTGGATTCCTCAATGATGCCGAAAAGAAGATCGATGATTTGCTTGCCGTTTTGGGCATCGAGGTTGCCGGTGGGTTCATCGGCGAGGATGATTTTGGGATCGTTGATGAGGGCGCGGGCGAGGGCGACGCGTTGTTGTTCGCCACCGGAGAGTTCGGTGGGGAGGTGTTGAAGTCGTTCGCCTAGGCCCACGCGTTCGAGGAGCTGGCTGGCGCGTTCGAGGGCGGGTTTTCCTCGGATGAGCGAGGGAAGGGCGACGTTTTCGAGGGCGGTGAGGTCAGGGATGAGGTGGTAGTTTTGAAAAACGAAGCCGAGGGACTGGTTGCGGATGTGGGCGCGTTGATTTTTGCTGGCGGCGTAGAGAGGCTGGCCGTTGATGAGGACGTCGCCGGAGGTGGGTTTTTCGAGTCCGCCCATGGTGTAAAGAAGGGTGGTTTTGCCGGCTCCAGAGGCACCGCGAAGGAAGACTTTCTCGCCGTGCTCGACGTCGAAGGTGAGGCCGCGAAGGACATGGATTTCATGGCCAGCGAGGTGGTAACGACGATGGAGGTCTTTGACGGTGAGGGCGGGCATAATGAAAGGATAAAGGATAAGGGATAAAGGCTAATCACTGAGCCTTGGGAGGAATGCGGTGGGTTAGACGGGGACGAGTTGGGTGGAGTGGGGCCAGAGGACGGAGAGGGCGAGGTCGAGGGTGGCGAGTTTGGCTCCTTTGCGGTGGGCGAGTTCGGCGAGCCAGGCGTCGGTGATCTGACGGTGGCCGCTGAGGCGGGTGGGGTCAATGGCGGTGTAAGAGAAGGAGTCGGTCCAGAAGACGTGCCGGGGATGGGCGTGGAGGGAGGTGAGGGCGGCCCAGGCGGCGGCGATGGATTTGTCTTGGGCGTGCTGAAGGTGAAGTCGTAGAAGGGTGCCTTCGGTGATGGGACAGGTGGCAATGGAGTCGAGTCGGAGGCTCGCGAGCCAATGGTGAACCCGTTCATGATGAGGATGACCGGGAAGCGTCATTGCGACGAGAACACTGCCATCAAGGAGCCAGGTCATGATTGCATGGCTTTTTCTATTTGTTCGGGCGTGAGGCCCATGAGTTCGAGGTGGCGGACGTCTTCGTCTTCAATACTGCGGCGGATGTCTTCTTCGGTGAGTGGGCGGCCATCGCCTTTTGAAACAGGGAAACCCGAAATTGGATGAATGCCCTGTGAGTGAGGAATTGATTGGATGGCGGGTTGGCGAGTATGACGAAGCAAATCACTGATGGCCTTGCTGATGGAAAGCTTGGAAGTGACGGCGTGGGCACGGGCCATAGCATAGAGATCGTCGTCAAGATTGATGGTGAGTCTCATGGGTGCATTATGGTGCAGTGGTGCAGTGGTGTCAATTTCAGCGTGCACTGCCTTTTTGGTGGTGGGCTTGCAGGTTTGTTATGGGAGATGACGTTTGGTGAGGATGATGAAGGTTTTTGTTGCAGCTTTGTTGTTGGTTTTGTTTGGTGGTGGGGTGAAGCATGCCACGGCGACTGAGATCATTGCTCATCGGGGCTTTTCGCTGCGGGCTCCGGAGAATACGGTGGCGGCTTTGAATCTGGCGTGGGAGCACAAGGCGGATGCTTGTGAGTTCGATATTCTGTTGTCAGCGGATGGGCAGATGGTGCTGATGCATGACAAGGACACGTTGAAAACGGGGGGCAAGCCGGGGTTGGTGGTGGCGCAGACGGCGGCTGCGGATTTGTTCAAGCTGGATGTGGGGAGTTGGAAGGGGGAGACGTGGAAGGGCGAGCGGGTGCCGACGTTGACGCAGGCTTTGGCGACGTTGCCGGTGGGGCATCAAAGGGCGTTCATCGAGATCAAGTGCGGCGTGGAGATTGTGCCGGCTTTGCAGAGGGAGTTGGAAGGAATGAGGTTGAGGGCGAAGCAGTTGGTGGTGATGTGTTTTGAGAGGGCGGTGGTGGCGGAAGTGAAAGAGGCGATGCCGTGGTTGAAGGTTTATCGATTGTCTTCGGCGAAGGACAAACAGAGGAGGGCGATCCCGGTGGAGAGGGTGATTGAAGAGTCGCGTGAGGATGGATTGGACGGGATTTCGTTGAGCAAGGATTTTCCGTGGTCGGATGCCTTGGTGAAGAAGGTGAAGGACGCGGGAATGGAGTTGTATGTGTGGACGGTGAATGATCCAGCACTGGCGTCGCTGGTGGCGAAGGCGGGCGTGGATGGAATCATCACGGATGATCCGGTGATGGTGCGCGAGCTGTTGGAAAAGTAGGTTGTCGCTCGGCTGGAGTGGCGGCTACTTGGCGCTCGGTTTATGTTTTTCAAGGGCTTCGATGATCAGTTCGAAGCGGCGTTGCACGTTGGCTTCTCCGAGCAGCTTTTGCTGAAGGGTGGGGCAGCGGGTGAAGTGATAGCTGAGGACGTCGGCAACGAGTTCGAGGTCTTCGCTTTCGGCGAGGGTGTCGCGAAGCTGGCTGGCGGTTTCGCCGTGTTGGGAAAAAAGGTCGAGCACGCGGTCTTTGAGAAGGCGCGTCTGTTCGAAATTGCCTTGGATGGAGACGATGGGCTCGATGGAGGCGATGGGGAAAGGGCGCTGCTGGAGCCAGCCGGTGAAGCGGATGCGCTGGAGGCCGAGGAGGAGAAGGTGGGAGGTGCCGTCGTCCTGACGGACGCAGGCGCGGACAAGGCCGGCGGTGGAGCAGGGGCTGATGTCTTTATCGCCCTCTCCGGTGCGATTGCCGATGCAGAAGATGCGGTTGGAGCCGAGCAAATGATCGAGCATTTTGCGGTAACGCTCTTCAAAGATGTAGAGGGGAAGCAGGCAGCCGGGGAAGAGATGGCAATCGGGTAGAACCATGACCGGGATTTCGCCGGGCAAGGGTGGGGAAGAGTCGATTTCGGGGTTGGTGGCCATCGCGTATGATTACGATGGACGGGTTGCAAAGGTTTGCAGTGAATGTGTTTGGCAGGAGATTGCCAAAGGTCGAGGAATGGGACGGGCTTTTGGAGTGCGGAGATTTTCTCCGCTTTGGAGTGGTGGATGGGCCGAACCGGTGATGCGTTTGGCGTCGCTTCAACCCCGGAGTGTGAATAGCTCAATCGATGAGAGCGAAGTGAAACTTCGCGGTCCTTTGTTTAACTGAACAATCTGGCGATGGGCTTGCCGCCGTCGGTGATCGGGACGGGGCGGCCGGCGTCGTGGAGTTCTTTGGAAGGGTCGATGCCGAGCGCGGCGTGAATGGTGGCGTGGTAGTCGGGGACGGAGACGGGGTTTTCGAGGATCTCTTTGCCGAGCTCATCGGTGACGCCGTAAGCGCCGCAATGGTTGAGTCCGCCACCCGCGAGCAGGAGGCTGAAGCTGGTGCCTTGATGGCCGCGTCCGCCGCCGCCGTCGAAGCTGGAAGGGCGACCAAATTCGGTGCCGAGGGCAATCAAGGTTTTGTCGAGGAGCTTTTTGTCTTCGAGGTCTGCAATAAGGGCGGCGAGGGCGGTGTCGAGGTCCTGGATGAGGAGGTGCTGGTTGAGCTGGCCTTCGTTGTGGGTGTCCCAGCCGGTGCCGTTGACGAAGTTGAGGTTGTGGGAGACTTCGATGAAACGCACGCCTGCCTGGACGAGGCGACGGGAGAGGAGGCAGCGCTGGCCGAATTCGCTGCCGTAGGCTTCGCGCAGGGCGGCGGGTTCTTCCTTGAGGTTGAAGTTGCGCATGAAGGTGGGTCCGGCGAGGCGCAGGGCTTGTTGCTGGACTTCTTCGTAAGCGGCGAGGGCGGAGTCGTCGGGGATCTCGGTATTGAACTGGTTAAGAAGTTGCTGGCGGCGTTCGATGCGGCTGGTTTGCAGTCCGGCGGGACGGGAGAATCCGGCGGGGCCGCTGTCCGTGTCGGTGAGGTAGATGTAGCCGTGTTTGGGTCCGAGGTAGCCGGGGCCGCGGCTGACGTTCGGATAGCCGATGAGCATGTAGGCGGGGGCGTCGTCGCTGGCGGAACCGCGCTGGTGGGCAACGAGGGAACCAATGGACGGGTAGGTGACGGTGCCGCTGATCATGCGTCCGGTGTGGACGACGTTGGTGGCGAAGGCGTGTTCGTCGACGATGCGGTGATTGACGGTGCGGACGACGGTGCAGCGGTCGGCGAGTTTGGCGGTTTTGGCGAGGTGTTCGGTGTATTGGACACCGGGAACGGCGGTATCGATGGCGGCGTAGTCCGAGCCCGCGATTTTCGGGGTGGACTTGGGATTGCCGCGTTGTTTGGGGTCAAAGGTATCGACCTGGGACATGCCGCCGCCGAGCCAGATGAAGATGCAGTGTTCGGCCTTGCCCTTGGGCATGTGGGCGATGGAGGAGGCTTGCGACAGAGAGGGGGCGAACGCGGCTGCGGCGGTGGCGGATTTGAGGAAGTGGCGGCGGTTCATGGGAAAGGCGGGGTGCGGAGTTGGGAAATTCGAAAGCGTGGCTGTGGGGAGTATACGGAGTTAGGGGGAAAATTTGTATGGAGTTTACCCCCCACTTTCGTGTGGAGTGTAGGATAAGGGGCGCTGCGCGTCCGGGTTCTCGGCAAGATGCCGAGAACGACACGCAGGATGCGTGTGCTCCCCTCCTTGACGAATGCTTTCAGCGATTGCGGCGGCGTAGGGCCAAAAGGGTAAAGCCGAGGACAAAAAGGAGCGCTCTAGATGGCTCGGGAACGTTGGCGACGGTGATGGTGCCGGTGGTGTAGAGGGCGCTGGTGTCCCAGGCGTAGAGGGCGGTATTGAGAGTAGGCAGGACGAGGCTGGCAAAGGTGCCGGTGCGATTGGTGACGCCGGTCCAGTCGATGATTTGCCAAGAGTTGCCGAGGGTCCAGGTGGTGGAGGTGCCGGTGGTGTCAAAGACTTCCAGGATGCCGCCGACAGTTGTGGCTCCGTTGCTGACGAGTTTGAGCCGGTCGGCTTCAGTGGAAACGATGCCGGCGGTGTTGGCGAAGATGTCGACCTGAACGGTGCCGTTGAGGGCGATGTCGACGGTGGTGGCGGAACCGAGCAGGAGTTCGGAGGCGATGGCACCGCCGGTGGTTGTTTTGCGGGTGTTGCCGACCATCAGAAAGGTGCCTGTGCCGAGGGTGATGTCTTTGGAGTCAGCGCCGGTGATGCTGCCGGTTCCGCCGACGATGCTGGTGCCGTTGGCGGTGAAGTTGCCGAGGCCGGTGGCGGCGGTGCCGGCGCCGGGGGTGTTGCGGACGAGGAGGGTGCCGTCATCGACAATGGTGTCGCCGGTATGGGTGCTCGCGCCACGCAGGGTTTGGGTGCCGGTGCCGACTTTACGGAAGCCGAGAGCTGCTCCGGTGGCTCCATCGCCGGTGTAGGCGGCGTTGCCTGTTGAGGCGTTGCCGGCAAGCAAGGTGCCGTAGTCGCGCAGAATGCCTGCGAAATCACCGGTGGTGTTGCCGTTGCCGACGGTGAGGGTGGAGGTGGTGTTGGTGCGGTTGTTTTGAACGAAGTGGTTGGTGGCGCTGGCGCCGTTGAGGGCACCGATGTTTTGAGACGTGCCGAAGAGGTCGAGGATGGCGATGTTGGCGGCGGTGGCGAAGTTGAATTCGTTGCTGGTGTTGCCGAGCGTGCCGTTGCTGCTGACGGAGCCGTCGGACATGCGGATGATGCCGCGTTGGTGGCGGATGATTCCGGTGAAGTTGTTGCTGTTGTTGCCGATGGTGAGGACGGTGTAGCGGGGGTCGGTGCTGTTGGCGATGCCGGTGTAGTCGAAGCCGTTGGTGCCGGTGATTTGGCCGGTGATTTTGATGTCGCGGAGGTAGTTGGTGGCGTTGATGTTGTTGCGGGCGAGGGGATTGGTGGCGAGTTCGATGTTGCCGGAGAAGGACCAGGTTTGGGGGGTGAGGTCGGCATTGAGACCTTCGAACTGGATGAAGCCGCCGTTGAGACGGATATTTTTGGCGATGTTTTTGGTGCTGACGTAATTTTGCAGCGCGCCGCGGACAACAGGACCTCCAGTGGTGAGGGGGGTATTGGCGTTGATGTTGATGACGCCGCCAGCGACGTCGCCGAAGAAGTTGCCGTCGGCGTAGACGTGGCCTTGTTCGATGTTGATGTTGCGGACGTTGACGGCCTGGGTGTTGCTGGTGGCGCGCCAGCTGATGCCGGCGGCGTTGACGAAGGTGATGTCGTGATTGTTGGCGTTGATGTTGAGGATTCCCCAGCGGGCAGCTCCGGGGGTGGTGGAGAAGGTGGTGGCACCGGTCATGGTGATGTTGGTGAAGGGGTTGTCGGTGGCGCTGTAGGTGCCGGAAGAGGTGACGGCTCCGAGGTAGCCGCCGAAGACCAGGCCGGTGGTATCGACAATGCCTTTGCCGGTGACGGTGAGATTGTATCTTGAGGTGTAGGTTTGCAGGGCAGTATTGACGGTGTCGCGGCGCCAGTTGAGGTCGAGCGTAGCACCGTCCCGGACATCAATGAGATTGTTAGCTGCGCCGAAGGGGTTGGGGTTGAATCCGGTGTTGGCTTTGAGCATGCCAGCTTCGACGATAACGGTGCCTGTGAAGGTGTTGCTGGCCGACATGGATAGGGTGCCGAGGCCCTTTTTGATGAAGCCTTGATTGCCAGCGAGGGAGGTGGCGAAGGAGACGTTGTTGCCGTTGGTGTCGATGTTGTAGGCGGCTGTGTTGCTGGCCTGGGAGAATTGGGTAGAGAAGTCGGTGTTGATGCCGGTGCCGTATTGCAGGGTGCCGCCGGAGAAGATGATGCCGCTGGTGCCAAAGGCGGTGGCGGAATCGGCGCGAAGAATCCCTTCGCTGAGGCGTGTGAAGCCGGAGTAGGTGTTGGCTCCGGAGAGGGCGAGCAGGCCCGCGCCGGTTTTGTTGAGTCCACCAGTGGCGGCGCTGCCAGCAACGCCGGTGAGGCGCGCGTTGACGAGGATGCTGGAATTGGCGGCGGCGTTCCAGGTTTGGGCAACGAGGTTGTCGATGGGGGCGAGCAGGATGTCGAGGTTGGTGCCGAAGGTGAGGGCGGAACCGCTGTTGTTGCTGACGGCGTTGGCATTGCCGGTGAGGGTGAGGACGGGTCCGGCGGCAGCGACACCGATGGTGGTTTGGGTTCCGGCTCCCGTTTGCTGGATGGTGGCGGCGCTGAGGTTTTCGGTGAGGGTGAGGGTGTTGGTGCCGCCGGTTTGGAAGATGGCGTCGCTGCCAGTGGTCCAGCCGACCAGGGGAGCAGCGCTGCCATCGGAGGCGGTGTTCCAAGTCACGGTGGCGGCCGACCAGTTGGAGGAGCCCGCGTTGAGGGTTCCGTTGGCATTGACCGTGTCAAAATAAAGGGGGGCGGCGATTCCAGAAGGGGCGGCGGCAGCGGCGATGCAAAGACTTGCGCAGACTTTGAGGGCGAGGAGACGGGAACGGGAATGCTTCATGGGGCGGGCGGAACTTGGGGATTTAGGAGACGTCGTGGGAGGACGAGATTTTTCAGCTTAGAAAAATACGGTCGATAAGGAAAGTCAAAGCTGAGATTTTTTGATGGATGGTCGAGTTAAAGCAGGCGTTTGAGGATGGCGCATTGTTCGGCCTGGCGGGTCTGGATGTATTGGCGGGCTTTGTTTGCTTTGGCCTGGGCGGTGTTGGGGTCTTTGGCCATGGCAAGGATGGTGGGGACGAGGCGGGTGCGGTTTTCTTGGTTGTCGAGATCGAAGAGCCAGTCGCCGAGACCGATTTGTTCCCACATGAAACCTTTGGTGGTTTGTTCGACGAAACGGCAGACGATGGCGGGGATGCCGTTGCCGATACACATAATGGGGCTGTGCATTTCGCTGCCAAAGAGGCCGGCGCTGCGGACGTAGATGCTGAGGGCTTCGTCAGTGAGCCAGAATTTGTCGCGCCAGACAACGCGGGGTTTGAGTTCGTCGGGAAGCGGATCAAAAAGGAGCTCCTTGCCTTCCTGCATCTGGGTGGAGTCTTCGGGACAGATGAGGATTTTGTGGTCGGTTTCGCGGAGGATGGCGATGATGGCTTCGCGGAGCAGGACGTGGTCGTGCTCTTTCATTTCTTCGTTGCGACGATGTTTTTCCGGATGGAATTTGGTGCCGCGTTTGATGCGCCAGTAGGGGGCGTTGCGGAGGTTGGGAATGACGCAGAGGAACTTGCCTTCTTCGAGCTTGTTGGCTTGCAGGTAGGAGAGGGCGGTTTCGTCATTGCGGAGGTCGGTGGCGAAGGCGCCGTCGGGTCCAAATTCGATGATGGGGGATTTGACGTTCGCGTCTTTGACGACCTGGAGGGATTTGGGGTCGCGCAGGAAAACGAAGGAGGCGGTGTCGAGGAGGTCCTTGGTGTAGTCGTCGAGGCCGTTGTTGCTCATGATTTTGAGCCCGGGGTCGCCGGCGGGGGCCATGGTGATGCCGAAGATGCCGTAGGGCTTTTTGACTTCGTTTTTCCAGATGGCGACGTCGCGATGGGCGGTGAGGTAGGGGCCGGAGCCGTGGAGGAGGAAGTCGCAGGTGTCGATGATGCGGCGGTCTTTGGTGATGACGAGGTTGGGGAAGCGTTTGAGCAGCATGGGTTCGACGCCGTTGCTGACGTCGGAGGGCCAGAGGATAACTTCCACATTGGGGAGGTGTTTTTCGAGAATGGCGAGGACGCCAGGGGTGTGGCCGATGTCGCCGATGTTGACGGTTTGCCAGGAGGAGCGAAGGACGATGCGAGGTTTGCGGCCTTCGGCTTGGGCAGCGGCGATGGCGGGGATCGAAGCTAGGGCGGAGGTGAGAAAGTGGCGGCGCATCATAGGAAGGATAAAAGGCGAATGGATGAGTAAGGCTAGCGCGGGGAAGAAATGAGATTCCAGCGATGGGTGGTGACTTTGGCGTGGAACCAGCCGTTCTCGTCGGTGCGGCCGCTTTGGGTGAGGACTTTTCCTTTTTCGTTGTCGGCTTGAATCCATTGATCGTTGCCGAGATAGACGATGAGATGGGCCCCACCGCGGGTGATGGCGAGGTCGCCAGGAAGGAGATTGGTGTAGTCCATGGTCTTGATGGTTCCGCTGGTGCCAACGGGGGTGGTGCAGTTGCGATAACCCTTGGACAGGGCCAGGGCGCTGGCGTCGAACCACCAGTGTTGGAGAAAGGTCCGCAGGGCGTTGGAGTTGAGGTGGGAGAGGCCGTAGGTCAACAGAGCGTCGCGCAAGGCGCGGCGGGGGAGGCCGGAGCAATCGATGCCAAAGAAACTCTCGCCGCCCCACACGTAGCGAACGGATTCATATTTGGTGAGATTTCTGAGGTAGCTGGAGGTGAGTTGTTTGGTATCGACCGGGCGTGCTGGCAGGAGCAGGAGAACGGAGGGGATGACAGGGAGAAGCAGGAGGGTGAGACGCGCTGGACGACGGTTCCAGATGAGGTAGATCAAGCCCGACCAGAACGTCAGCAGCGCGGCAAGAAAGGCGAGTTTAAGCAGGGTGTTGCTGACGGGATTGAGCGTGAGGAGAACGACGGATGCCAGTGCGCCGATGGTGATGTAGAGAATCAGTCGGTGGAACATGACGGCGCGGCAATTTTCGCTGAGGACAAATGCCAGTAGAGCGAAAATCTTGGGCGCTGTCGATGGTGTATTGGCGCAATGCAAATGACCACCAGTTTGCAGGGCTCGATAGACGGGAGATTCAACTGTGGGTTTTGCTATGGAGGGCTGATGCTGAATCGAGCGATCACCGAGTCGTCTAATCCGAAGCCGCGGCTTTTCTGTATGCGGTGATCCACATGGCCCGCCAAGTTCCGTAGACAAAAAGGGCGAGACCGAGGTAAAACATGAAAGCAATCTCGGAACTTGCTTTTCCTGCGATTACAAACATGGCCCCCAGGACACAAGCAAGCACAGAGTTTCCATAGCCCACCTTTGTTTGCACTTTCAGCGCATTCTCCAATTTGGCGGTTGATCTCCGATTTGATTCGATGGACTGATGATAGGTTTCCATCGACATGATGATCTTTGAAACATCAGTTTCGCAGCGGCCTTTACATGCCAATCCTTTTCCTAAATCGACGAGATGTTCTTGTGAGACCGCTCTCAGGCAAGAGCGGCACAAACCGACGGCGTCTTGAGATGGATCGTAGAAACATTTCATGATCGTATGCCGGTCTTGTTCGGAAAGCCGGCCTGGAGTCCGGCGCTCCCAGGGGGGGAGTTAACTTACCACCAGGGTCTGGTCGCGGGAGGGGCCGATGCCGAGGAGGGTGACGGGGGCTCCGGCGAGTTCGCCGAGTCGGGCGAGGTAGGCTTTGGCTTTGTCGGGCAGGTCGGCATAGTCGGTTTTGCCGCTGAGGTCTTCCAACCAGCCTTCGTGCTCTTCGTAAATGGGTTTGCAACGCTCGATCTCGGCGATGGTGGAGGGAGGGTGGTTGATGATCTGGCCGTCGAGTTCATACGCGGTGCAGATGCGGATGGTCGGGAGGGTGTCGAGACCGTCGAGGTTGGTGATGGCGAGTTGATCGCAACCGTTGATCATCACGGCGTGGTGGATGAGAACGAGGTCGAGCCAGCCGCAGCGGCGCTCGCGTCCGGTGGTGGCGCCGTATTCGCGGCCCATGCCGTGGAGCATGTCGGAGATTTCCTGGCTTTCGGTGATGAAGGGTCCGCCGCCAACACGGGTGGTGTAGGCTTTGGCAACGCCGACAACGCAATCGATTTTGCGCGGGGAGACGCCGCTACCGGTGCAGGCACCGCCGGCGGTGGTGTTGGAGGAGGTGACGAAGGGATAGGTGCCGTGGTCGATGTCGAGGTAGCTGCCCTGGGCGCCTTCGAAGAGGATTTTCATGCCGTTGTCCAACGCGTGGTTGAGATAAACGACGGTGTTGGTGATGTGCGGCTGCAGACGGATGGCGGCGGCGGTGATTTTTTCAACGACTTCGGCGACGTTGACTTTTTCATAACCGGCGACTTCGAGTTCCTGGTTGTGCAGGGCGGCGCGCCATTCGATTTCGGCGGCGAGCTTGGAGGTGTCGCGCAGGTCGGTGATGCGCAGGCCCTGACGTTCGATTTTGTCGGCATAAGTAGGTCCGATGCCGCGTCCGGTGGTGCCGATGGCGTTCTCGCCACGACGGGTTTCGCGGGCTTTGTCGAGGGACTGGTGGTAGGGAAGCGTGAGATGGGCACGGTCGCTGATGAGCAAGTTTTCAGGCGTGATGTTGACGCCTTGTCCGCGCAGTTTGTCGATCTCGGCGAGCAGGCCGATGGGATCGATGACGACGCCGTTGCCAATGACACAAATCTTGTCGGGCCAGAGGATGCCGCTGGGGATGAGGTGGAGGATGTATTTGGTGTCGTTGTTGATGACGGTGTGGCCGGCGTTGCTGCCGCCTTGGGCGCGGGCGACGACGTCACTGCGCTCGGTGAGATAATCGACGATTTTTCCTTTGCCTTCGTCTCCCCACTGGAGACCGACGATGATGGTGTTTGACATGTGCTTTGGATGGAATGGTAACTGACTAACTGGGATGCCGTGGGAGCAAAGACAGACGTAGACGTGGTCAGGTCGCGATGTTCCACCCTGATAAACAGGCACGGAGGGGTGTCGTCAAGCCGATCGGGACGACGAATGAGGGTTTTGTGCTCGGCAGAGAGAGGTTAGGAGCCCATTTGCAGGATCATAACGACGCCGGCGATGCAGGAGACGATGCCGAGGATGCCGAGGATCATGAGGCCGCTGCCCGCTTGTTTTTTCTTCGCTTTGGGGCCAAAACCCTGGCGCATGTGGGCGGGGCAGGGGGTGGCTCCGAGACCGGTAATGGCGGCGGCGGAGTTGGTGACGGTGGCGGGTTCCCAGCCGCTGCCAGCGCTTTCGTTGGAGAAGTCGGGTTCAGAAGCGTCGTCTTCGTAGATGGAAGTGGGGGCTGGGGCAGAGCCTTCGTCGGCGGAGGCGGGAGCTGACGCTGGAGCGTCGCCTTCGTAAACGACGGGGCAGCTGCCGATACGGAATTCTTCGCCGTGGCTGAGGCTGGCTTTTTCAACGCGCTGGCCGTTGACGTGGGTGCCGTTGGTGGAGCCGAGATCATGGAAGTCGATGCCGTTGGGGGTCACAAAAATTTCGCCGTGGTAGCTGGAAACGGAGCCGTCGGGCACGACGAGGTCGTTGTCCTGGGCGCGACCGATGCGATAGCGTTCGGCTTCGAGTTCAAACTCAAGGGTCGAGCCGTCGGTGGTGTTGATTCTGATTTTTGGCATAACTGGGGACGTTTTTAGCAGTCGGGGGGTGGAGTGGCAAGAAAGATTCAAGATTCAAGATTCCAAGATCCAAGATTTTGAGGAGTGAGGGGCTTGAAGGTAGGCGGATGGAGGCGGCTGAGCACGGGCAGGTTGGTCGCACGATTGGTGGCGTTTTTTAACCGGCGCAACACGAAGTCCCCGGGTTTCAACGGTGGCCCATGGGAAATTGGGCAAGCGTCTGAGGCGCTTCGCGTCCGTGTTCTTGGCAAGATGCCAAGAACGACACGCAAGATGCGTATGCTCCCCAAATTCTCGCTATTTGCTGGACTCGATGAGGGAGGCGAATTCTTTGAAGAAGTAGCTGGCGTCGTTGGGGCCGGGGGCGGCTTCGGGGTGGTATTGGACGCTGAAGACGGGGAGGTCGCGATGGCGCAGGCCTTCGACGGTGCCGTCGTTCAAGTTGATGTGGCTGACTTCGAGATTGGAGGGGAGGGAGTCGGCATCGACGGCAAAACCGTGGTTTTGACTGGTGATGGTGACCTTGCCGGTGCGGACGTCCTGGACGGGCTGGTTGCCGCCGCGATGTCCGAATTTGAGTTTGAAGGTTTTGCCGCCAAAGGCGTGACCGAGCATTTGATGGCCGAGGCAGATGGCGAAGACGGGTTTTTGTTCGGCGAGTTTGCGGACTTCGGCGTGGATGTAGTCAAGGGCGCCGGGGTCGCCGGGGCCGTTGCTGAGGAAGATTCCGTCGGGTTTCAGGGCGAGGACTTCGTCGGCTTTGGTGGTGGCGGGGACGACGTGGACATCAAATCCTTCCTGGCGCAGGCGGCGCAGGATGTTGCGTTTAATGCCGAGGTCGTAGGCAACCACGCGGTGTTTGGTTTCGCCGAGAGCGTGGAAGACGCCTTCGGGTGGACCGCTGTGGCCCTGGCTGGGGTTGGGGATGTCCCAGAGACGGCTTTGTTGATTGGTTTCGTCCCACGCGTAGGGGTTGGCGGCGGTGACTTCCTTGACGAAGTCGCTGCCTTTCATCAATGGGCTGTTTTGGGCGAGCTGGATGGCGTCGGCGACGGTGCCTTCGCTGGTGATGACGGCGCGCATGGCCCCGAGGGTGCGCAGGTGTTTGGTGAGGGCGCGGGTGTCGATGCCCTGGATGCCAGGGATGTTCCAGCGTTTGAGGTAGTCGTCGAGGCTCTCGGTGCTGCGCCAGTTGCTGGGGACATTACAAAGTTCTTCGATGACAAAACCGCGCACATGCGGTTCGTCGCTTTCGTCGTCGAGGAGGTTGATGCCGTAGTTCCCGATCATCGGGTAGGTCATGGCGACGATCTGGCCGCGGTAGGAGGGGTCGGTGAGGACTTCCTGGTAACCGGTCATGGAGGTGTTGAAACAGATTTCCCCCGAGCCTGCCTGGGTGGAACCAAAGGCTTCTCCTTCAAAATAACGTCCGTCTTCCAGGGCGAGAATGGCTTTCTTCATCGTGCGGGGGGTTGATAATGGCAGTTGGGCGGGGTTGCAAGTGATGTTGTTGTTGCGGACGGTTTCAAGGGGTTCTGGCTGGAGAGGCACGTTGGAATTCGGGCAAAAGCTGCAGCGCGGTAGGAATGTTCAGTGCCCTCGATCTTGGCCGATGTTTTTTGTGATTTACCTGCCCTTCGAACCATGTCAGGATCGACGAACTGCGTATGAAGTCCGATTCGCCCATCATTTGCGGAGGAGGCTGGCGCACGCGGCAAAAATTTGGCAAGCCTCGAGCCCGGCGGTTTGGCTTTCTAACGCTGGTGTGGATGGGGATTTCGTTTGGGGCTTCCGCGCCGTTTTGGGAGGGATGGCCGGAGGAGGTTGGAGCGTTCGAATGGTTATGCGTGGCGCTGCTGGTGCCGCACACGGTATTTGCGGTGTTGGCGGTGGTGTTTTGGTTGACGGAGAAGCCGCAGGTGTTTGTTGAGGAGACCCCCAGCTTTGATCACGATATTCGGAAGTTGTATTGAGGAGGAGGTGGATCAAAGAGAAACGGAGACAATCCAGTGAGCGACGAAATGTATGTTTAAACCGATTGTGGAAAGACTAGCAGACTGGAATTTGAGTTTGATTTTGTGGCTTGCAATGATGATGGCTTGCGGTGCGGGGATCCTGGAGGCTGAAAAGAAAAACGTGATGAGTCCTGAAGATTTGGTGGTGGCCTATGAAAAGGCTCTGGCTTCACAGAAGTGGGAGGCGGTGGAACCGTTGATGGATTCGCGGTGCACGGTGACTTTTTCTGACGGCAGTGTGCATCGGGGAATCAAGGAGGTGGAGAAGGCTTTTCGTAGAAACTTCGCGCTGATTGAGGATGAGAAGTATGCCATTTCGGAGCTTCATTGGATGGTGAAGTCGGATGGGTTTGCGGTCTGCACGTTTGTTTTTGAGTGGTCGGGGCGGATGGAAGGGCAGGCGGTGGCAGGTTCGGGGCGGGGAACATGGTCGATGTTGAAGGATGGCGGAACGTGGAAACTGGTCGCGGAGCACCTTGGGCCGAAGGCGGAGGGGTGAGGTTGCCGTTTTTGTGTGGTCGATGCACGCTGGGTGCATGAGGCGTCCTTGCAGGACGCGGAGTGTAAGGACTTTACCCGGCACCTTGTGCCGGGCTGATATGAAGTGTCCTGTCAGGACACGGGGTGATCAAGGAATGAATCCCCGACTTGGGTTGAGCGCTTGATCTGGTGGCGGGTTCTCGGCAAGATGCCGAGGACGAATGGCGAGCGGGACGGGTAATCTCGCCTTCCAATTTAAACGATGGCTTTGATTTCGAGATTGCGGTTGGCTCGTTCGAGTTCGCGGACGCGATCAAGGAGATCAGGAAGGCGGCGGGAGGCGGCGACGCGGCGGCGTTCTTCGCCAGCGGTGGTGGCGGGGAAGCCCATGTAGGATTCGCGACCGGGTGGGAGGTCCTTGGTGACACCTGCACGACCGCCGATGGTGACCATGGAACCGACGTTGACGTGGCCCGCGATGCCGGCCTGGGCGGCGATGACGACGTAGTCGCCAATTTGGGCGCTGCCAGCAATGCCGGTGCCGGAGACGATGATGCAATGTTTGCCGATGACGACGTTGTGGGCGATCTGAACAAGGTTGTCGATTTTGGTGCCTTTGCCGATCCAGGTGCGGCCGAAGCGGGCGCGGTCGATGGTGGTGTTGGCACCGATTTCGACGTCGTCGTCGATCTGCACGATGCCGGACTGGCGGACTTTGCGGTGTTCGCCGTTGATGAATTCGTAGCCGAAACCGTCGGCACCGATGACGACGCCGGAGTGCAGGATGACTCGGGCCCCGAGGGTGCAGCCTTCCTGAATCGTGGCATTGGGAAAAAGCTGGGTGTTGTCGCCGATGGTGACGTTGCGACCGACGTAGCTACCTGCACCGATGCTGACATGGTTGCCGAGCTGAGTGCCTTCCTCAACGACGGCATTGGCACCGATGGAGACGCCGGTTTGGTCGGTGATGATGCCCTCGGCGACGACGGCGGAGGGATGGATGCCGACGGTGGCGGGGGTGGCGTGGAAGCCGAAGGCGTCGACAATTTTTTCAAAGGCAACGGAGGGGTCTTTAACGATGAGTCCGGAAACGTGGGGAGGGAGCGTGGTCCAGCCTTCAGGGATGAGGACGGCGCTGGCTTTGGTTTCGGCGAGCCAGCCGCGGTAGCGATGGTCGGAAAAGAAGCTGAGGTCGCCGCGACGGGCTTCGCGAAGCGATGCGAAACCGGTGATCATGGTGTCGTTGTCTCCAGGGAGGAGACGCGCAGTCACCATTTCGGCCAGTTCCAATACAGAAATATTCATGAACAGCCTTCGCATGGTTTTCTCGGAATGATACCTAAATGAACACGGCTGGCGTGATTGTCACCGTCGATTGGGTGGAGTGAAGCGTGTGTTTTGGCTGGCTATTCTGTCGAATGAGCGGACACTGCCCTTCATCGTTGAGCTTGGGATGCTGGATGATGTGGCTAATCAGGATCCCCCATGAATTATGCAACGATTTGTCTGTGACTGCGGTAATGTGCTTTTCTTTGAGAGCTCACGGTGTTTGCAATGTGGTGAAGAGGTGGGCTATGACCCGGATGCGCAGAAGATGGTGGTAATCCGGCCAGGTGGATGGGGTCAGCGCTGTGGAAACGGGGTGCAATATGGGATCTGCAACTGGGTGGTGCCTGCCAATGGGGCAGCGGCGGAGAAGGCGGCTCTGTGTTTTTCGTGTTCGCTGAATCGCAAGATTCCAAATTTGAAGGAGGAGCGCAATGTGCGCTTGTGGGGTCGGATGGAAGGCGCAAAACGGCGTTTGGTTTACTCGCTACTGCGGATGGGGATTCCATTAGCCTCCAAGGTGATGGATGCGCAGTCGGGTCTGGCTTTTGATATCGTGAGTGCGCAGGCGCAGCCGGGGGTGACGATGGGGCATTTAAATGGGGTGATCACGGTGAATTTGGACGAGGCGGACGATACGTATCGGCAGATCAATCGTGAGCAGTTGGGGGAGAGCACGCGCACGTTGCTGGGGCATTTCCGGCATGAGATTGGTCATTATTTCTGGCAGCGCTGGATGAGTGAAGCGGCTTGGGACGATCCGCAACGGTTGGCGTTTCGTGAACGTTTCGGGGATGAGTGGCGCGACTATGGGGCGGCGTTGAGCTGGCATTATCAGTTCGGAGCACCACAGGATTGGGCGGATCAGTTCATCAGTGGTTATGCGGCGTCACATCCCTGGGAGGATTGGGCGGAGACCTGGGCGCACTATTTGCAGATTTTGGAGGGCTCAGAGACGTTCGAGGGGTTGGGTTTGGAGACCAAGCGGATAGCGTTGCCGGTGGTGAATTTTCCGGTGGAGGCGGGTCAGTTGCCGAACAGTTTGCCGCAGGATGAAAAAGCGGATAAAGCGTTCGTGACGTGGTTGCAGGGCTGGGTGAGTTTGTCCACGGTGTTGAATGAAACTTCGCTGAGTCTTGGTCAGCCGGCGGTGTATCCGTTTGTGATTTCGACGAAGGTCGCGCAGAAGTTACGATTGGTGGATCACTTGGCGAAGGTGTGGGCTGCAGGCAAATAGATCGTCCTCGTCCTCCTACTCGTGCTTGAACTCGTCCTTGATTGCTGCGCAGACGTTCGCTTCATTTCTTTGATCGCCAACAAACCATGCTTGCGTTTTGATCAAGGCTCTTGGTAGTGTCGGTTTTATCCATCGCCGGAATGCTCACTGGCGGTTGGTGTCTGGCGGTTTCATTTTTACCCAGTTCTCACTCACCCATGCCCTTGCTCACGGATCGCAAGACGAAAACGCAATACGATGCCATCGTGGTCGGCTCTGGTGCCGGCGGTGGAATGGCGGCGCTGATTCTCACGCTCAACGGTGCGAAAGTGCTGATGATTGAGGCGGGTCGGAATTACGAACCGCAAACGGAGACGCCGATGTTCAATACGCCGGAGATGGCACCGTTGAGGGGGGATCGGACGCCGGACCGGTTTTTCGGTTATTACGATGCAACGATTGGCGGCTGGCAGGTGCCGGGAGAGCCTTACACGAACAAGGCGGGAACGGAGGGCAACTTCTGGTGGTGGCGGGCGCGGATGCTGGGTGGAAGGACGAATCACTGGGGGCGGATTTCGCTGCGATTTGGTGAGCACGATTTCAGGCCAAAGTCGCGTGATGGCTTGGGGGTGGACTGGCCAATGACGTATGAGGACATGGCGCCGTGGTATGATCGGGCGGAGAAGCTGGTCGGCATTTATGGCGAGGCGAACGGGATTGAGAACGCGCCGGATTCGCCGCCGGGGGTGTTGCAACCGCCGCCGAAACCGAAGGTGGGCGAGTTGCTGGCGAAGCGGGCGGGCAAGAAGCATGGGGTGCCGATTGTGGCAGCGCACCGCGCGGTGTTGTCGGTGCCGATGGATGGCAAGAAACTGGCGGGCGAGTTGTTTCCTGACAATCCCAAGGCGCAGGAGATCATGGCATTGGACATGAGCACGCGGGCCCCGTGTTTTTGGGCGACGAACTGCATTCGCGGATGTTCGATCCGTGCGAATTTTCAGAGCACCACGGTGTTGATCCCACCGGCGTTGGCCACGGGGAATCTGGACATCATCACGGATGCGATGGTTCGTGAGGTTTTGGTTGGACCGGATGGCAAGGCGACGGGGGTTCACTACATCGACAAGCAGCCGCGCCGCGATTGTGTGGTGAAGGCGCGGGTGGTGATTCTGGCGGCGAGCACGTGTGAGACGACGCGGATTTTGATGAACTCAAAGGGCAGGGATCGTTCAGGTTTGGGCAATGCATCGGGCGAGTTGGGCAGGAACTTGATGGACTCGGTGGGGACGAGTCTGGGGGCGCAGATTCCGGCAATGGAGAGCCTGCCGCCTTACAATGAGGATGGAGCGGGAGGGTTGCATACTTATTCGCCGTGGTGGTTGGTGCGCGATCATGCGAAGCTGGGGTTCGCGCGGGGTTATCACATTGAGATGAGCGGTGGCAGACAAATGCCGGGGGTGACTTCATTGGGGATTTTGGACAGCAAGGCGAAGGGGGTTTATGGGACGAAGCTGAAGGAGGCGGCGCGGCGATATTATGGATCGACTTTTGGTTTTTCGGGTCGTGGCGAGATGATTCCAAACAAAGATTGTTATTGTGAGATTGATCCGAATGTGGTGGATCAATGGGGCATTCCGGTGTTGCGGTTTCATTGGAAATGGAGTGATCATGAGATCAAGCAGGCGGAGCACATGCAGAACACGTTTGCGGAATTGCTGAGCGAGATGGGTGGCGATCCGAAACCGAAGTCGGGCAAGGATGCGATTCAGAAGCCGGGTGAGATCATCCACGAAGTCGGCACGGCGCGCATGGGGTTTAGCGATCAAGATAGCGTGACCAATCAATGGTGCCAGACGTGGGAGGCGAAGAATTTGTTTTTGATGGATGGTTCGGTGTTGCCGAGCAATCCGGACAAGAATCCGACGCTGACAATTCTGGCGCTGGCGTGGCGGAGCTGTGAATGGTTGATGGGGGAGATGAAACGAGGGGAGATTTGAAGGAAATCCTATGAAACGTCTGATAGTTCCAAGTGTTCTTATACTGGTTGGCATGGCTTTTTGTGTGGCCGCTGAAGAGCTGGAAGCGGTGACGCTTAGGTTTAGTCAGGTGACGGAGGTTGAAGGGGGAAGTTCGGAGGTGTTGCCGTATGCCGATCCGTATGTCGAACCTGAGTTCAGTTCCATCAAAGTGGAGAAAGTATCGTTGATTGACTCTTCAGACATCAAGTCAGCCTATGCTTTTGCCGATGCCGTTATGGGGCCGACAGTTGGACTCGATTTTACCGAGTTAGGAGCGAAGAAATTTGCTGAAGTCACCAAACGAAGCATTGGCAAACGGCTGGCCATTATTATTGACGGCAAAGTGATATCGGCGCCCAACATCAAGGATCAAATTACTGGTGGGAAGGCGGTGATTTCTGGAAAGTTTTCGATGGACGATGCCGACGCACTGGCACGGAAGATCAATGCGGGATTGCCAAAAACTCAATTATAACTTTTTCATTTCAACCTCCGATTCAATATGAAGCCTGAACGTTCTGCTATTTCACGTCGCGATGCTCTGAAATGGCTCGCGGGCACTTCGGCGGCGGGTGTGGCAGCACCGGCCATGGCGGCTCCAAATGAAACGGGTCCGGCCCCGGCTTCGACGGTGGGGCGGCACCCGATTCATGATCCGGATTTTTTCAAGCCGGTGTTTCCCTGGGAGAAGTTATTGAGTGAGGAGGAGATGAAGACGGTGACGGTTTTGGCGGACATCATTTTGCCGAAGGATGAGCTGGGACCGTCGGCGAGTGAGTTGAAGGTGCCGGAGTTTATCAATGAATGGATCAGTGCGCCGTATGAGGACAAGGTGGCAGATCGCGAGTTGATCAGGGGCGGGATAGCGTGGTTGAATACGGAAAGTTTTCGGCGTTTTGAAAAACGCTTTGATGAGGTGAATGCAACGGGGCAGATTCAAATCGTGGATGACATTTGCGGGGCGGGTGAGGTGAAGGCGGAGCATCAGTTGGGGGCAAAGTTTTTCACGCTGATCCGCAAGTTGACCCTGGGAGGTTATTACACGCACAGTGGTTCGTGGAAGCAGCTGGGGTATGTGGGCAACATCTCGTTGGGCGGCGCGTATCCAGGCGTGCCTCAGGAAATCATTGAGCTGCTGAAATTGCAGGATGTCGTGTGAATATGTGGTCGCTGTCTGTGTCCTGGTGGGAACTCGTTCTCCGCGCGGTGGTGGTGTATGTGTTTGTGCTGGTGATCCTGCGGATGTCAGGTAAAAGGCAGGTGGGTCAGCTGGCTCCGTTTGATTTGGTGTTGTTGTTGCTGCTGTCGAATTCGGTGCAGAATGCGATGAATGCGGGCGACAATTCACTGCTTGGCGGATTGATTTCGGCGGGGGCCTTGATCTTGTTGAATTACGGTTTTGGACTGGCGACGTTTCGCAGCAAGAAGATCGAGGCGCTGGTGGAGGGACGGCCGCAGGTGCTGATTCACAAAGGCAAGGTGGATGAGGGGGTGATGCGGGGTGCGAAGTTGACCCATCATGAACTGGACATGGCGCTGCGTCGTGAGGGCTGCACCAGCCCGGCGGAGGTAAAGCTGGCGGTGCTGGAGAACAACGGCGAGATTACGGTAGTGCGAAAAATCTAGTTTGGTTCAAGGGCTGTCATGGCGGCGGTGGCGGGCCTGCGGGAGGCAGGCTTTTGAATTGAGCGGGTGATGCAGCGAGAATCAGTTGGCAACGATCAATCTGCCGCTAAACTCTCCGTCCTTCGAATTCTCCCTATTTTCTCATGGCTCTTATCAACGAAAACTTCCTCAAACTCAAAGCGGGCTACCTTTTTCCGGAGATCGCCCGTCGCGTTAAAGCGTTCACCGAAGCGAATCCTGAAGGCGCGGCGCGTCTGATTCGTTGCGGCATTGGCGATGTGACGGAGGCTTTGCCTGAGGCAGTGCGTTATGCGATGCATGAGGCGGTGGATGAGATGGGCGATCGCGGGACGTTCAAGGGATATGGTCCTGAGCAAGGATATGATTTCTTGCGTAATGCGATTGCGGACAACGATTTTAAGGCGCGTGGGCTTGAGGTGTCGGCAGATGAGATTTTCATCAGTGACGGTTCGAAGTGCGACACGGGGAACATCCTCGATATCTTCGGTGCGGGGAACAAGATCGCCATCACGGATCCGGTTTATCCGGTGTATGTTGACACCAACGTGATGATCGGCAACACGGGTGAGGCGGACGAGAATGGGGCGTATGCTGGGCTGACGTATTTGAAGTGCAGTCCGGAAAACGGGTTTGTGCCGGACATTCCGGAGGAGAAGGTGGATCTGATTTATCTTTGTTACCCGAACAATCCCACGGGTGCCGTCGCGACGCGTGAGCAGTTGACGGCGTGGGTGGCCTATGCGCGCAAACATGGCAGCATTTTGCTCTATGATGCGGCGTATGAGGCGTTCATTCAGGATGAGTCGATTCCTCGCAGCATTTACGAGATCGAAGGGGCGCGTGAGTGCGCGATTGAGTTCCGCAGCTTCTCGAAAAACGGTGGCTTCACCGGGGTGCGTTGTGCGTTTATCGTGATTCCGAAAACGCTGCTGGGGTATCAGAAGGATGGCACGGCTTATCCGATTCATCCGCTGTGGAGTCGGCGTCACAGCACGAAGTTCAACGGCGCGAGCTACATTGTTCAGAAGGGCGCGGAGGCGCTTTATTCGGACGAGGGCAAGTCGCAGATCAAGGCGTTGATTGAGCATTACATGGGCAACGCTGCGTTGTTGGTTGAGGCGGTGAAGGCGATTGGATTGCCGGTTTTTGGCGGAGTGAATGCACCCTATGTCTGGGTGGGCACGCCGAATGGCCTGACCAGCTGGCAGATGTTCGACAAGATGTTGAACGAGGCCAATGTGGTGATCACGCCGGGGAGTGGGTTTGGTTCGGCGGGCGAGGGGTATTTCCGCATCAGCGCGTTTAACAGTCGTGCGAATGTTGAGGAAGTGTGCCGTCGCCTTGCGGCGCTTTGATGGGTATGGAAGGGTTGGAGAAATGCATGGCCGACGAAACCAGACTGTGTAAAAAGCCCATTCCATCCGTTGATGGCCCGTCAATGGGTGCGCAATGGCCAACAAGGGAGGCCTTTCCTTGATCTGCGTGACCTTCTCTTGATGACTTGCTCGCTTGTCTTCTAAC
>NZ_VAUV01000021.1 GCF_005780165.1 Phragmitibacter flavus
GGTTGGTTCATATGATGAACGCCCCACACCTGTGGTTGGAAGAACTAAGCGAGCGCAGACCCCGCCGACCGCGCCAGTTGGCAAGAGTCAAGCGATGCATGGCGCGTTAGGTATATGCTTATGGGCTCCAAGCCTGTGTCACGGTCAAATCTTCAGCATGAAGTCATCGCCATCGCCAATGCTCTCAACGAAGTCGGTCAGCACCGTGATGATTTTTTCCACATCCTGCAAGTTCGCCATCTCTACGACCGAATGCATGTATCGCAGCGGCAAACTGATCAAGGCGCTGGGAATTCCCGAACCCACATTAAAGATGCTATCGGTGTCCGTGCCGCTGTAACGTGACGAGGCCTCATGTTGCAAGGAGATCTTCGCCTTCTCCGCCACCTCCATCAGCCGTGCGACGACGAGCGGATGATTGCAAGTCCCGTGCGTGATGCTCGGGCCGCCGCCAAGTTTAACATCACCATGTTTGCTCTTGTCGATGCCAGGAGTGTCAGTCGCATGGGTGACATCGAGCACAACGGCCAGATCAGGCAGCAGACGTTGGGCGATCATCTTCGCCCCGTTGCCACCGATTTCTTCCTGAACCGCATTCACCGCGATCACGGTGCAGTTTTGGCGTTTCTTTTTCGCATGCAGTTTTTTGATCACCTGCGCAATGATGAAACCGCCGATGCGGTTGTCGAGAGCGCGGCCGAGCAGAAGTTTGTCGCCCATGAACTCCGCGTCATACGCATACACCGCCGGATGACCGACACGGATGCCCGCCTTGGCGACCTCCTTGTCGCTGCTGGCACCGATGTCGACATAAAGCTCGTTCACCTTAGGCACCTTTTCGTTGTCGCGCTCGCGAATGTGGATGGCCGTGTTGCCAATGATGCCGCGCACCACGCCCTTGTCTCCGAGAATTTCCAGACGACGACCGCGCGCCGTGGCCACATCGGAACCGCCGATCCGGTCCAGATGAAGAAAACCGTCCTTGGTGATCATGTTGACGATAAATCCGATTTCATCCGCATGGGATTCAAGCATCACCCGACGAGGCTTTTTGCCACTGCCTTCGAGCGTCGCCCATGCTGTGCCATACGCATCGCTTTCGACGCGATCAGAAAACTTGCGAAGATAGGATGCCCAGATGCGCTGGCCGCGGACTTCAAATCCGGTCGGGCTGGGGGCGCTGAGGTATTCGATGAGAAACGATTTGGATGGGGAATCAAGAGAGGTCTGAGCCATGGGAATTGATGAATAGATGGGATACGAGATACTGCCATGCTTCAGACACGGTGCCTAGTGCATTTGTATCGACGATCTGACCTCAAGCAATCAGCCGGATCGTCAGCGGATACCGATACATCACGCCATCGGCCGACTTGACGGCGGCGATGATGGAGAGCACCAGCGCGCCCACACACAGCACGATGAACATCGGAATGCCGATCAGAAACAGGCTCAGCACCAAGCATCCAATCGCATAGATGAAGAAGCTGATATGGAAGTTGAGCGCCTCCTTGGCGTGTTCAGCGGTGAATGGTGCTTCTTGTTTTTTGACGAGATAGATCACCAGTGGCAAAATGAAACCCACTCCGATTACCAAAGACAGGTGGCTGAGGACCACCCATATTTGTTCATTGGAATTGCTGTTGGGAAGGGGTGGAGTGGGCTGGTCCATGGTCGGCAGGATGGGCTGAATTTTCTGAAGGCAGTTTACTCCTCATGGGCGGGGAACCACCACCAAAAAATTGCGGACGTGGGTGAACTCGCGACGATAACGCACCTTACCGGACG
The DNA here is from genome assembly GCF_005780165.1 of Phragmitibacter flavus. Taxonomy (NCBI): domain Bacteria; kingdom Pseudomonadati; phylum Verrucomicrobiota; class Verrucomicrobiia; order Verrucomicrobiales; family Verrucomicrobiaceae; genus Phragmitibacter; species Phragmitibacter flavus. Next base: position 1,789 of record NZ_VAUV01000021.1, read on the forward strand.
ACTCTTTCCACCACAGCGCGGTGGAACGACCGCCATCAAGGTTAAGCGCGCGATCCACTTCCAGCTCCGTGATGATGCCCTTGATCGAGAGCAGATCAGACAGCTGCCGCAAAGTTACATAACGACAGGTGCCAATGGCCCATTTGCCATCGTTGTCCGTCATGATGAAGGTTCGCGGACGACTGCGCACCGCTTCGAGGCCCTTTACCGCGAGACCGCCGTTCACCAGTCGGGGACCCGCCTGCACCAGATCCGTGATGCCCAATACATCGGAAAATTCATCGCGCCACAGCAGCATCGGCCGACCCCGCCGGACTTGAACCAATCCGCCGAGCAGCGAACTGCGTTGAAATTTCCCCGCCCGCTTTGACGCGGTTATGCTCAATCCCAATGGAGCAAATTCCGGGGTGAAATAACCGCCATTACAAGCTGCAAGGGCACCGCTGATGGAGCCCGCCATCTTTCCGAGATCCACCGCAGCTGATGCTGAAGGTTGATCCACCACGCGCAGGGTGCAGCGTTTGGAATCAAAGAAAATCAGCGTCAATTCCGCATCGACCGGACCTTCAATTTTTTTCTCCACCTGAACTGCTCCGTGACCGAGGTCGACGGCGGGGCTCTGCGAGGCAACTCTCCAAGCGGGTTGCGCCAAGAGTTCGGTGCTGCACAATACCATGCAGAATAGCAACAGTTTCACGTCGGCTGTGCCTCCAGCCACTGGATGACTTTTGCCAGCGCGCGTGCCCGGTGGCTCAATTGATTTTTGGTCGCGGCAGGCAGAACCCCGAAGCTGTGTTCGTAACCTTCCGGCACAAACAGAGCGTCATATCCAAAACCACCGACACCCTCTTCTTCGCGCAATAAACTTCCTTCCACCGCACCGTCGAAAACGCCTTTCACCACGCCGTCCAACGCGAGCACCATGCAACAGCGGAAGCGACCGGTGAACGGTGCTTGTTTGCCACTGGAGATCCGGGCGGTGAGTTCCTTGATAAGCTTTCGGCGGTTGCTGGCGTCGGTCGCACTCGCTCCTGAATAACGCGCAGAATGCACGCCGGGTTCACCATCGAGAACATCGACTTCAAGACCGGAGTCATCCGAAAGCACCAGCACACCCGGCAGCAAAACGCTCGCCGAAAGCGCCTTGATGGCGGCGTTCTCCGCAAACGTCGATCCTGTCTCGTCGGGCGAGGGAAGATGGGGATGGCTGGTGAGATCCGTTACCTCCCAGCCAGCACCGAGCATGGCGCGAATTTCTTCGGTCTTATGAGAATTTCCGGTGGCGACGAGCAGTTGCTTCACAATGGCCTATTGGTAGCACGAAGCAGCCATGCGCCAAGCAGCATTTGTTTGCCCAACGTTTCATTCGGCCAGAATACCTAATTATGAATTATCATCGAAAGCATCCTCCGGCCTGCGACGCAGTCGTCCTGGACTGCTGCGGCCTGCCGCCGCTGTAGGGAGCGTAGCCTGCTGCGCTGCGGAGGGAGACAACATGGCGGCTTTTGCCGTGGCAGGCACAAACCGGCAGGCCGGTTTTGGAAAAGCTGCGGCAGGCCGCAGCAGTCCACAGCGCTACGCGCAGAAGAAATGGATTCCGGCATCAACTGCGCTTGATTAAGCCTTCTGGCAATGAAACTGGAGAGCCTATTTGAGCGTCATGAGAAAGGCCATCAGATCGGCGATTTCCTGGTTTTTAAGAATCAGGTTCATCGGCGGCATGGGCGAGATCGGTGTGGCGGTGTAATTTTCCGCCATCACCGCATTCGGTTCCAGCAGGCTTTGCAGAAGGTAGGCTTCATCCTTGCGACCAGCGATTCCATCCAATGCCGGTCCGACCGGGCTGCCTTTTCCGCCCAGCATGTGGCAGTTCAGGCAGGCGGCGACAGGATGGGTGAGAAACAATTTTTCCCCGTTTTTGGCATCCCCCACCAGCACCTGATCATCGGCGTCCTCAAGCACCAGTTCGCTCAATTTGACATCGTCAAAATAGGTGTCGCCTTTCGCCACATGCAGCAAATTGACACTGGCCTTGGTGAGTTCACCGCTGTTGAAGATCACTTCCACCTCACGCCAGTCACCTTTGGCGACAATGGTTTCTGTCTGGATTTTGGTGCCATGAATGTTGAGGCTAGCCCTGCCACGAAACGCATGAGTTTTGATCCAGCCGCTGAGCCGGTATTGGGTGTTGGGTTTGAGCGCCACATCAGCGAAGAAGCTGGTGTCGGCAGAATCTCGCGTGATGCAGCGAAACCCAGGCGATGCCGCGTGAAACTGGCCATTCTCTTTGACGATGCTCCATTCCGCCGTGGCGTTGCCCGGAGGTTTGCTGTAGTCGTAATCGCGGCGTGTCCAACCTTCGGGCAGGCCGTTCGCTGCCAGCTTGTCAAAACCAGGATTGGGCAGCAGGTTGGGTCCTTCTTTCCAGGGCACTGCGTCATGATGCCGGCCCAGTTGGGTGATCGCCTCATTGAGCCATTCGTCCTTCTTCAACGATTCGTCCCGGCTCAGGTTTTTGATGGCTTGTTGGATTTCCGGGGTGGTAGGAAAATTCGCCAGTTTGATCAAGGCCGCGAGCCGTGTTTGTGGATCAGGATCGCTCATCACTCCGCTGCTGAAGTAGCTGTTGGCGGCATCTGCATCACTTCCAAGAGAACGAATGGCATTGCGGCGCAGCGCGGCATCCTTGGCCAGCAATGCGGATTTGGAAGTCTCCGCATCCAGCAAGCCAAGACCCTGCAAAGTCCACAGGGCATGGATCGCCTGAATGGGATTTGCCGCCGTCGTGATGATGGCCTTCAAAGCATCTGCTGCATCCACCTTTTTTCCTTCGACCAGCAAACGTTGGGCCGTGAGTCTCCAGTGTTGGGTGTCGTCTGCCAACGCGTCGACCAGTTGCGCCGTGGTGGCTTGTTGCAGCGACTTTTTCTCCGGCTTCGCCTGATCCCAAACGATGCGGTAGATGCGGCCACGACGATGATCACGCAGATCATTTTCATGAGCACCACCCACTCCGGTCTTCGCATCAAATCCACCGCGCGCCACACTGGGGGTGGGGTTGTGTTGAATAATAAAATTCTGGAAATCCGCCACCCAAATCGCACCATCGGGGCCAACTTCCGCATACACCGGTGAAGTCCATTCGTCACTGCTTGCCAGCACGTTAAAATCGTCCAAAGCCTTGTAGCCTGCGCCGTCGGGCTGCGCATCCATCAGCGTGATGACCTTCATGGTGGGCTCACAAATCATCGCTCTTCCCTGGAGTCGCGCGGGCAGATTGGCCGATTCAATAAAGGCACTTCCCGCAGCCGAGGTAAAACCACCGAACACATCAACCTGCCGGAAATTCGGCGTCACGGTATGCACCACATCCACGGCATTGATCTTCTTCGCCGACATGAAGCGACCTGCTTTCGGAAAGGTGTTGGCTGGAATGCCACCGTAAAAAATGGGCGCACCATTGGCCGTTCCGCCAAATGAATCGCCGACCGCGTTGAAGCTCTGCGCCCATGCGTTGTTGGTAAACTGGTGCAAAAACTCCATCTCACTGCCATCCGCCTTGAACCGATAAGTGCCCATGCCGAACTTCATCGCCTTGCCATTCACCGTGCCGTCAAAATTTGAATAACCCACGCAACCATGAATCCAGTTGTCGTAGCCATAGTGCAAATTGTTCGCCTGGGCGTGGGTGTCGCCGATTCCCCAGCCCGTCATGATCTCCTTGCGGACATCCGCCTTGTCATCGCCATTGGTGTCCTTCAAAAAAAGGAAGCGCGGAGGTTGAGAAACAATGACGCCGCCATGGCTCAACACGAGGCCGGTGGGAATATTCAAACCTTCCGCAAAAACCGTGAACTTGTCCGCCCGGCCATCGCCATTGGTATCTTCGCAAATCGTGATGCGGTCATTGCCCTGCCCGTCGGGTTTAACCCCATGCGGATAGTCAAAAGTTTCCGCCACCCAGCAACGTCCGCGCTCATCCCATGCCATGGCAATCGGTTTGCCAATGTCGGGATCGCTGGCAAAAAGTTCCAGCCGCATGTCCGCAGGCACTTGCGTGCGTTCGATGGAACCTTTGGCCTTAAACGGATGTTGAAAGGTGATCGCTTCCGGCCTCTTCTCATAGTTGGCCACCTGGGGATGTGGTTCACGCACCTCAGGTTCCCGGCTGCCGAGAAATTTGAGCCACTGATCTTTGTTGGCAGCGCTGAGCACCTCTTCACGAATTTGAGCCACCGTCGTGCCGGGCTCGGTGGTGATCAATTTCTTGCCGGACAAAGTCGCAGGGACCTTGTCGGAAGCCGCCATCATGACGACAGGAAAGTGTTTCACATAAGCTTCCGTCAACGCGCCGGCATCTGCCGTGTAGTCAAAATAAATGGCGTCCCTTCCGAGTTCGGCCATGGCCTGATGGAGGACACTGTCTTTACTCGCCTGACTGCGTGAAGGGTCAAACCACAACACCCGCAAATGATCGGGCGGATTTTCGGACGCGGTGGCGAAGATTGAAAAATGCGTAATAACCGCAAAAATAGAAAGGCGAAGCGAGTGAATCATACAAAGTTACCGGGTGAAGTGCATGGTATAGAACGCCCTATTGGCAGCGATGGTTAAGACGACTTTTGTAGGAAATCAGACATTTGGCTGCTACTTGCCGAGAAATTTCACCACCGCTTCGGTGCGGGATTGCACATGCAGTTTGCCGTAGATGGCATGCAGATGAGCACGCACCGTGCTGGTGCTGATGTTGAGTTGATCCGCAATTTCCTTGTATTGCAATCCCTTTGAAAGCTGGCCAAGAATCTCATTCTCGCGAGCCGTGAGGGTTTGCAGTTCGGGTGCCATCGTGCGACCAGGGTGAAAATAGGAAACCACCTTGCGGGCAATGTGCATCGACATCGGTGAACCACCCCGGTGGACTTCCTTCACCGCAGCGAGAATGTCCGCCGGGCGTGCGCGTTTCAGCATGTAGCCGCTGGCACCCGCGCGTAGAGAATCAAAAATGTTCTCCGTGTCATCATAAGTGGTGAGCATCAAAACGTGCAGGCCCGGCATCGCGGTCTTGAGCGCGGCGACGCACTCGATGCCGCTTCGTCCGGTGAGGTTGATGTCGGCCAGCAATACATCGGGCGGCAGCTTGGGCACTTCGATAATGGCCTGTTCGGCGCTGGGATAGGTGGCAATGCAGGTGAGGCCAGGTTCGCGGTTGATGAGTTTCTCCAAAGTTTCTCGGGTGACGCGGTCATCCTCAACAATGGAAACTTTGACGGAGGTGGAAGCGGTGGAAGCGTTCATGATTTTGGCCAGGGAAGCGTGATGGTGATGGTGGTGCCGGTGCCCGGTATGCTGACAATTTCACAGTTTCCCTTCAAGGCAGCCGCGCGGGCGGTGAGATTTTTCAGACCGTTGCCAAGGGAGTCTAAGGCGATCGAGTGGTCGTCAAAACCCCGCCCATTGTCGCTTAAAACCGACAGCAAATGGTGGGGTTTGGGTTGCACACTCAACGTGATCTCGCTGGCACCGGAATGTTTTGCCGCATTGTTTTGGGCCTCTTGAATCATCAGGAAATAATGATGACGGAAGTCGGCATTGAGCGGTCGTTCAGCCACATTGTCCGGAAGTTCAAGCCGGCAACGGATGCCGGCTGCATCAAACATTTGCACGGCTTTCTGTCCCACATATTCCAGCAGGCTGCTGAGGTTGTCGTGGCGTGGATTCACGGCCCAAACAATTTCATCAAGATGAGTGACGGCTTCCCGGGATGTCTCCGCCAGCTGCCGCAGTTGCTCTTTGGGAGCCTGGCCCGCTGACTGTTCGTGGTCCGCCAGTTCCGCCAGCAGTGCAATTTGTGTGAGGCTGGCACCTATCTGATCATGCATGTCACGGGCGATTCGTGCCCGTTCACGTTGAATGTCTGCTTCACGTTTGAAGGCTTCGGTTTGGCGACGTGTTCTCAGCTTTGAATAGCGATAGGCGGTCACCGCAGTGACCAGAAAAAACAAACCACCCAAACCGAGTTGGAACCACAACGTCTGCCAGAAAAATGGCAATACTTGCAAGGACAAGGTGGCGTCCCGGCGACTGGACAAACCATCGTTGTTGGTGGCACGCGCTCTTAACTGATAGTGACCCGGGCGCAGACTTCCATAAGTGGCCGTGCGCGTCGCGCCACTGTCGATCCAGTCGTCATCCACCCCGTCCATCCGATACCAGACCGTCACACTTTGCGGTGCCACATAACTCATCGCCGCGAGATCGGCCCGCAAGGTGTTCACTCCAGGTTGGAGAGCCACTGACAGCTGCACCGGCACCTCACGACCATTCACGCGCAGCCCTTCGATGCTCACCGGCGGCGGAATCAAATTCGTGCCCGGCAACGTCGGGTCCGCCATCACGATGCCACTTCGCGAGGCAAACCACAGCCGGCCACTGGCCATCGCCATCGCATTGGGCTGGTAACCATTGTTCGCCTGGATGCTTGGCACCCCTTCATTGCGACCGTAGGCCGACGCGTGAACCTTCACCGCACGGCCATCCGCCACCGCGTTCAGCGATGACAGCGAAACCGCAAAAATGCCCCGGTCACCCGCGCCCCACAAGCGTCCTTGCTGATCCAACACCAGCTGTGAAACCGCGTTGCTCCACAATCCATGCGAAGCGTTGACCATTGCCACCTTGCCATCCTTCAAACGTGCCAGTCCACCCCTCGCCGTGCCCATCCACATCGCGCCATCACGCGTCGTCAAAAACACCCGCACCGGCCCCGCCCCTTTCATCTCCGCAAAACGTTGGAACACCATCCGCCCTTTCTCCAGCCGGTAGAGTCCGCCATTTTGAGTCGCCGCCCAGACACGGTCAGACTGGTCATGGCCAATCGCCTGCACCTCGACGCCTCCGTTATCGATCACATAAGTGGTCCACTGTCCGGGCAGGCCACAGACCACGGCATCCCCACGCCCAAACCAAAGCTTGCCATCACGTGCTACACTCATCGCGCGGATGCGCGTCGGAGACTCCTTTTTAGGCAGCCCATGAGTCTCAAACACCTCACCATTCCAGCGCACCAAACTCTGTTCACTGGTCGCAATCCACACATCCCCATTGCGACCCACCGTCACGCTGGTGGCCAGCTTGCCCGGCCAGTGCAACCCGGCGATAAGATGTTTCCAACGTCGATCCCGTCGCAAAAAAAGTTCCCCCGTCTGCAACGCCACCCACACATCGCCGCGCTGATCTTCACAAAACGCCCGGGCCGTCTGCTGCACCGGTGCATCCGGCTCATTCAGCATCGACAACACCCGCTGACGCAGCCGGCAAGCCCCGCCGCCACCCGTGCCCACCCACACATTGCCCTCGCGATCCTCACTCAGCCACCACACATCCTGGTTGGGCAGATTCACCCGTCTAAAATCCCCGTCCTCCCAGCAGTGCAGGCCATACCCAAACGTTCCAAACCACAAACGCCCCGTCCTGTCCTCATACAATGACGAGGCCCGCGTTCCCGGCGAATAACCCGTCAGATCCGCCAGCTCCACCAGCCCATCGCGGGTCGAATACGCAAACAGCTTCTCGCCAATCCCCATCCACAAACCTCCCTGCTTCGCCGCACAGATCACCGGACGATCCCCCGGAATCTCCAGCACCCGCTCAAACCTCCCGTTGCGCCATTTCGCCAGCGACTTATGGCCCGCCGCCCACATCTCGCCCTGGTTGTCCATTGTCAGCGACGACGCAAAGCTCAACCCCATCCCTTCCTCCACCGGTGCCTGCTCCAGCCGCTCGTTCACCACGCGAAAAATCGGCCCGTTCTCATAACCAATCCACAGCACCCCTTCCGCGTCCTCCACCATCGCCACCACCCTCGCATCAAACCGGAGGTCACCAAGCGGCAACGCCAGATCCTGCTCCCCCTTTTTGAATCGCACCAGCACCTTGTTCACGATCACCCAAAGACACCCATCCCGCGTCGTAAAACCCCCCGCCACCGCCAGCCCTGAAGTTCCATGCGGGGCCAGATCAATCATCCCAAGCCGCAGCCCGTCCAGTCGCGCCAGCCCTCCGCGTGTGGCAAACATCATCGCCCCATCCGCCGCCTGCGACAGGCACACCACGTCATTGTTGGGCAACCCGTCATCCGTCTGCCACGCGTGGTGAATCCACGCCGCCTCCACGGCATGCAAACTCGTCATCGTCGTCTGGCAAACCAGCCCGACCAGCCCCATCCCGACCAAACACGAATGCCAAAAATATCTCATGAACTCGAGCAGCAAAATCATTGTGCCCAACATCCATGGGCCAACGCAAGCCATTTGAGCGGAGCCACCCCCGAACGACTATAGAACATTCGTTCGATGGTGGATTAATTCCCGTGCTGGTAGCCTTGGTGAATGACATTGCCCATACAGCGTCAACGGCCATCCACAAAATCCAGGCCAGCCCTTTCCCGGTCCCGCTCCGCCTTCACCCTCATTGAAGTCCTTACCGTCGTCGTCATCATCAGCATCCTCGTCGCGCTCTCCGCCCCCATCATCACCTCCATCAACGGTGCCAACACCGTCACCCGCAACGCCTACACCCTCACTGACACCCTCGACCAAGCCCGCTCCTACGCCACCGCCAACAACACCTACACCTGGGTCGGCATCTTCGAGGAAAACGCCGACGCCCCCGGAACCCCAGGCATCGGTCGCATCATCCTCGGCATCTTCGCCTCTACCGACGGCTCAAAAATCTACGCCGACGGCACCCCAAGCCCCGGCCCGCTCGACCCCACCCGCCTGAAACAGATCGGCGAACTCATCCAACTCGAACACACCGACCTTGTCACCCTCAGCAGCAGCGACATCCAGCGCGACACCGTTCCCGCCGCCATCCATCAAGTCGCCGAAGACACCTTCACCAGCCCCATCACCATCACCCCGCCCCACCACACCGACCCGGCTACCGCCAGCTACACCTTTGCCAAACTCATCCAGTTCAGCCCCCTCGGAGACGCCAGCAAAATCGCCAGCTCACCCGTGCGCTGCATCGAGTTCGGCCTCCGACCCACCAAAGGCAACATCACCGACACCACCAGCAAAAACCTCGTCGCCGTCCAGCTCTCCGGCATCGGCGGTCAACCCAGTCTCCACCGTCCCCAACCATCCCAGCCATGAAACCAAATTCGTTCTCCATATCCAGTCGAAAAAAAGCCTTCACACTCGTCGAAACCGTCCTCGCCCTCGGTGTTGCCGCCGTCAGCATGTCCGCCATCTTCGGCCTCCTGCCCGTCGGACTCAACTGCAACCAATCCTCCACCGAGCAAACCAGCGCCGCCAACCTCCTCACCGTCCTCGCCGCCGACCTGCGCAGCACCCCCGGCAGCACCAGCACCAGCGCCAGCACCGAAGCCGAAACCCACCGCTCCAACCTCTTTGAAATCGACCTTCCTGCCAAACCCACCGGCAGCACCGAACCCACCCAACAAACCCTCCACATCGGCGACGACCTCCAGCCCACCTCCGAGCTGTCGCTTGCCCGTTACCAGCTCAACCTATGGGTTGTCGCACCCGCCACCGACCGCGCCCCCACCACCGTTCGCGCCCTCATCACCTGGCCCGCCAACGCCACCTATCAAAAAGCCATCGGCTCACTCGAAACCATGATCGCACTCGACCGCCACTGATCCCCATGAATCACCACCGGCCCGCATCCACTCATCGCCGCGCCTTCACCCTGATTGAGCTGCTCATCGTCATGGCCATTCTCGGCATGCTCGTCCTCCTTATGTCGCAGCTCCTTAACGACACCCTCAGCGTCACCGGTCGCGGCAACCAGCGCATCGATGCCGACAGCGAAGCCCGCCTCGTCCTCGACCGTATCGGCATCGACATCGCCCGCATGGTCAAACGTCCGGACATCGATTACTACCTGCAAAAGACCAGCGGCGATGACCAGCTCGCCTTCTTCAGCGAGTCCACCGGCTACTACCCCGACGGCATCGAAAGCGAAACCCCCAAAGGCACCGCGTCGCTCATCGGTTACCGCATCGAAAACCAAAAACTCGAACGCCTCAGCAAAGCCCTCATTTGGAACGGCGTCAACACCAGCACCCCCGGCGCCACCGGCATCTCCGCCCAAAACAAACCCATGATCTACGGCATCGGTGCCACCCCCGGCGAAGTCCTCCTCAACAGCTACACCATCAATGGCGGCGGCGGCAGCAGCATCACCACCACCGGCAGCGCCAGCGACCCCGACTACCAGGTCATCGGCGAAAATGTCTTCCGCCTCGAGTTCTGCTACCTCATGAAAAACGGCACCCTTTCCGACACCCCCTGGCTTGCCCCCAACACCACCATCAACGGCCTGCGCGACGTCGCCGCCATCATCGTCGCCATCGCCGTGCTCGACCCGGCCAGCCGTTCCACCCTCAACGCCAGCCAGCTCACCGCCGCCTCCGCCAAACTTCCCAACGTCGCCGGCACCACCCTCAGCTCACCACCTCTTCCCCTCTGGCAAACCCAGATCGACAACAACGACCTCGACCTCCCCCGTTCCGCCGCCTCCCAAGTGCGCATCTACCAGCGCACCTACCATCTTGACGAAGCCCCCTGATTTCCCTCACGCATGCACCCACACCTTCCATCCATGAAAATCTGCACACCATCCCCATCCAAGCAAGGCATGGCCCTCGTCATCGTGCTCGCCTTCGTCGTCCTCCTCACCGGACTCGTCGTCGCCTTCCTTGCCCGCTCCGTGAACAACGAAAAAGTCGCCACCAACTACTCCCATCAAACCCGTTCCGACATCCTCGCCCGGAGCGCCCTCGACTACATCATTACCGACCTCAAACAAGAAATCCACAACGGCTCCAACCTCGTTACCGTCGGCCCCGAAGACGCCTCATCAACCCTCTATCTCCCCCAAACCCCGGCCGACGCCATGGCCCAACGCAGCGGCCTGCCTGCCGATGACACCATCCCCAACCTCATCCGCCGCAGCGTGCGCGACGACACCCTTGTAGTTCCCAGCCGAGCCTCCGCCATCAACAGCAGCGAAGACGCCTCCATCGACGGCCGCACCATCACCCCTGCCCGTTGGAACCGCCACTACCTCATCCCCCGCTTCGATGCCGCCACCAACACCGACACCACTCCCGATGCTGACACCGGATTCATCGCCCCTGACTGGGTCCTGCTCACCCGTAACGGCCCCGCCGTCCACACCAACCTCGGCAGCGGCCCCACCGCCCTCAACAACGCCGACAAAGACAACAGCAACTACGTCATCGGCCGTTACGCCTACGCCATCTACGACGAGGGCGGCCTTCTCGACCTCAACGCCGCCGGTTATCCTGAAGGGCTCCTTACCGACGTCAAAAGCCGCAAAAACAACCTCGCCCTCGCCGATCTAACTCGAATTCCCATCGATAAAACAAAAACCACCTTCCTTTCCCAGGCCCAGATCAACCAGTTTGTCGGCTGGCGCAACTACGCCTCCTCCCAGCCCATCGGCGGCTTCGGTGCCTTCACCTTTGATGCCGCCCGTGCCAAATACTGGCACAAACACTTTGTTTTGGAGAACCAGACCGGCTTCCTCAAAACCATCGCCCCCGAAGATGCCGTTCCGCCCCTCACCGACCAGGCCCTGCTCAGCCGCCAGCAGTTGATCCGGCTTTTTGGCTCATTGGACATCAGCCCCAACGCCCTGCAATACTTCGGCACCTTCAGCCGCACACTCGACCAACCCTCCTTCGCCCCCGATCCCAACCGGCCCAAAGTCCTGGCTGCAGCCAAGGGCGGGAATAGCGCGGCGGGATTGAATGCCGATGATTTGATCAACCCCAGCTTCCTCACCACCAGAGTCGGTAGCACTTTTACCCGCAACAACGGAGAAACCGCCAAGTCCGGCGAACCCCTGGTGAAAAGACGCTTCGCCCTCAACCGCCTCGCCTGGCTCACCTATCAAGGGCCCAGCGCCACACGCAATACCTCCACGACCACCACCACGGGTGATGACGCCGACATCGGCTTGCTCAAACAACATGGAATTAGCGAAGAATTGCTCGAAGAGGGCACCGCCGAAAACATCAGAAAATACTTCGGGCTGACCTGGGATAACACCGATCATTGCTGGCAATACGACGTCCACAACGGCTCCTCCGGTGCGATCAAGAAGCTCGGCGACATTGCCCAGCTCTCCCCCGCCCGCGAACCCGATTTCTTCGAACTGCTCAAAGCCGCCATGCACGTCGGTTCGCTGGGCAAAGCACTGCTTCCCAGCGGTGGCGGCTCCATTGAGCCATACAGCTACAACCACTATGCAGAAAACTCCGTTGACCTCCAGATTATCCAGATCGGAGCCAACATCATCAGCCAGTTCCAACCCTCGAACTACCCGCCCATCATTATCTTCAACGATGGAAGCGGACATGCTTCGATGCCCCGCAAAATCGCGGGTGTGACCAACTTGCCCTATCTGCAAAATCTCATGACCGGCGTGCTCCAGGTGCGCGCTCCCAACCCCCTGCCCAATAGCATGGGACCCGGTGCCACTTACCCCTCCGGAACCAAAATCATCGACCCCGGCGTGGGTGCCCTGATGATGCTTCCCGTCGTTTGGAATCCCCACGACCCCGCCAGTTCCACCGGCGGGATTGGACCGACGCGCTTCCGTGTCGTCGCGGACAGCACCACGCCCGATCTACTGGACTCAAGCACGCGCACTCCCTATTGTGTGTATGCCAACTCAGGGGGCAATTGGTCTTTCGACGCGGGGAACAACTCTCCACAAAGGGACTGGTATGCCGACTCGACCCGCACCGGCGCGCAAATCAGCCGCGCACTCACCGCTGACACTACCGCGATTGAGTTCTTGGTGCAGTCCGGCGGACTGCCGCTCTTTCCCGAGCCCGCCATGCTGGTTCGCCCTCGCACCATCACCGATCCCAACGGCAACAGCGTGCAAATTTCCCTCGGCGATGGGCACCTGATCAATACGGACAATGTGCTTAGAGATTTGCGCGTCTCCCCGGGAACCGCAATCAGCGGCCTGCCCAATTACTTTGCCAACGCGCTGAACATGAATCAACCCGGCCAGACACAAGATCCCGCAGGCACGGCCTATCTGGGTTTCTGTCTTGGCACCGTCCCACTCGCCTGGACCAAGGGCAGCGACGAGAGCACCACGGCTTACTCCGCAGCCAGAGACGGCGTTTTCTGGGGCAGCGTCAACCATCCCCTTCCCACCACCAGGGGATGCTACATGACGTATCGGGTGCAATATGAAAATCCCTTCAGCCCTGGAGACTGGATTACGTATGACACAAAATATGGCAAAGTCATGTTTGACCGGTGTCAATTCGGAGTTGGCACTCCCAGCTTGATTTGCGGCTTCAGGGGGGGCGGCCAAGGCGAGGGCCACTGGGCCACTGCGACAGACCCGCGCAGCAGCCGCTTCGGACTATTCTGGAATGGAACGGCTTCTTGGGCGGGTAATTACACCCCGGTGGGAAGCATCGTCATACCGCTGCCAATCCCCGGCCCCGAATTGGCGATTTCGCATTATGGCGGCAGCAGCCCCCACGCAGCCGGATGGCTCAACCCGGCCAGCGCCACCCTCTACACCATCCGGCCTGACGCGCACGCAGGTTTTGGATTCATGAAATGCTGGTTGGATCACGCCACGAGTGCCAACGAAAACAGCGGCTGGATGGCATGGATTTCTGCCGACGGCAAATCCTTTCCCGGCATCGCTCCGGGACTGCTCAGCCAGAACAACACCAGCGCCCACTACGTCCCCTCGGCTTACTTCGGTGCCGGACAGGGAAATGACGCCCATGCACCCCACTATTTCGCGGACCCTGATGGGATGGTGAGACGCGCGATGGGCGGATTTGTCGCCGAAGGCAACTCAACCTCACCGGGTTATGAGGGCTGGGGCAATAAATACCCTTCCGCCAACACCACCGTGGGCCTGCCCATGGCCAGAGCTTTCGGCTGGGATTCCAGCACCTACCGGCCGCCCAACCCCAATCCTACCATCACCGAGCACAACGTCGCGACTCAAGCCACCAGTCAGGCACAGAGTCGGCCCTATTTCCTCAACCGGCCTTTCCGCAACGTGGGAGAACTGGGCTACGTCTTCACGGACACACCCTGGCGCAACATTGATTTCTCAAACGCGGAAAGCGGCGGTGTCGCGCTGCTGGACGTGTTCTGCATCAGCGAATCGGAGAACAACGACGGCCTCGTCGCTGGCAAGATCAATCTCAACACCCGCCAGATTCCCGTCCTGAAGGCGGTGCTGACCGAGGCCTATCTCGACCCTGCTCTGGCATCCAATGGCTTTGCAACCTCACGCATCGACGCGGAACACACCGCCGGGCTTGTGTCCCAGGCTCTCGTCGCCCGCACCAGCAGCACTGCCAGCGGCATGGGACCGCTGCGCAATCTCAGCGAGCTTGTCGGTAAACTTGGCGATAAAACAGGAATCACGCATCCTTCCGTCAAAGGCGTGTCCAAGGTGCCCCTATCCACCGCAAACGGCTTTTACGATGGCAAGCACTCCTACAGCGGCTTCAGCGATGCGGGATGGAACAACACCGACCAACGTCCCCGACAGACTGATCCGCCCACCGACATCTACTCCGCCTACATGAGTTCTGAGGCATTCAGCACCAACACCAACAATAGCGGCACCCGGGAGACCCTCAGCTACATCCATCGCTTCCGCGAGGCACCCATTCGTGCCCTGGCGGCCGCCGGACAAACGAGAACTTGGAACTTGATGATCGACGTCATCGCCCAGTCTGGCCGCTATCCCAAGTCCGCCACCAGTTTGAATCAGTTTCGCGCCGAAGGCGAACAACGTTACTGGGTCCATGTGGCGATTGATCGGCTCACTGGTGAAATCATCGACAAACAAATCGAAGTTGTAAAAGAATGAACCCGCGCACTCTCCTTCCACTCCTCTTCACCCTTGCGCTTGCGCTTCACGCGCGCGCCCAGGATCCCGCCACCCTGCCCCAGGGACCGCTGCTAAACCGGGCTCCGCAGTTTTCCCAATGGGTCATCACCACAAAACCTCTCGACGGCGCGAAACCCGCCGAAGCGCAAGCGGGCTCCACACCGCGGAATGACGACGGCACCACACGCCCGAAAACAACCTCTGTGACCAAAAACAACCAGTTGATCCATGAACAAACCGTCTATGCTGGAGGCGATAAAGTCGACATCTGGCGCATCGGCGGTCAGGCCCTGATGTCGGCCGCTGGCAAACCCTGGATGACCATTTCTTCGGTCGGCACTTCGTTCAACGCGACGGATTATCAAAAGGCGGACTTTGCCGGGTTCGACTGGATCGCGCCGGGCAACTACACTGGCATCAAAGAAGTCGGCGGAAGGAAGTGCCTCACCTTTAGCGGTAAGACGATTTGTCTCGACCCCCAGGAAATCGATCTATTAAAAACGTCAGCGGAACAGCAGGTTTCCGTCATGGAAACGATGAAAAACGAGGAGGTTCGTCCCGGCGATCCTCCGCTGCCTGAGGCAAAACCCTTCCGCATGGAAGACTACCATGTGCAGGTCGCCGCTTACATTGATCTGGAAACCCGTTTGCCCGTCATGCTCCAATATGAACTGCCTGAGGGGCCTATGACGCGCACCTACCAGTTCCAGCCCAACGTCGATCGATTGAGCCTCCCATCCGAGGTGCAGGATGTGCTCAAGGGGGCCGCTGACCACCAAAAGAGCCTTAACGTCGGCCGCCCGCCAATCTGAGCGCCACATTGGTGTTCGAAAATGAATATCCGAACAACAACAGGGCAAACGGATTGGCAAACTCATGCACTGCCCTGCACTGCAACACCAAGAGCCGTCACCCTTCGCATCATCAGGTCATCAGGTCAGGTGGCCAAACCGCCATCCAAACATGGCGAAGCAAAACTTCGCGGTCCGTTCAAACCATTGATGAATTCGATCCCACGTCAACCGATGTCTGATTGCCCACAACCCCCGTCCGAAGCCCCATAAAATGGACCTTCCAGAGCACTCCAACTAGAACATCCGTTCAATGGTTAGCCTCATGAGATCTGATAATATGGAGTGAAAATAATACTTCACCAAGGCCATGAAAAATCCAGCTTCCTCCATCAAACATACCCGCTGCTTGTGGCGCAAAACCCTGCTAACACTCGGCTTCACCGCCGCCAGCTCTCTCAGCACAATAACAGCTGCTGATTTCACTTGGCAAGGCAATCAGGATGCCCTCTGGAATAATGGAAATAACTGGGATCCGGCCGTTTTCCCAGACAACACGGACACCGCCATCTTTAACAACGATGGCAACAGTTTCACCATCCTTGACCTGGGAGGCGGCGCCTCCATCCTTAACATCACTTACGACACCACCGCCGCCGCTTACACCATCGGCGCAGGCGCAGTGGGCAGCCAGACGCTTACACTATCCAACACTGGTGCGATCACCAACAATGCCGCCGTTACCAACAGTCAGTTGATCAATGCCAATGTCGCCCTCGGCGGCGCATCCGCCACCATCGCCAACCACAGTGCTGCCAGCCTCCTCACCATCGCGGGAGCCGTGAGCGGCGCAGGCGGCTTCACCAAAGATGGCGTCGGCGCACTGACACTCAGTGGCCTTAACACCAACACCGGCGACACCACCCTCAACGCGGGCACCTTGAACCTCGACCACGCCGCCGCGCTGGGCAATACCACTGCGGGAGCACTGATCATCAATGGCGGCACCATCAACAATACCAGCGGCGCGGCCATCACCACCACCACGGCGAAGGCGCAGACCTGGGCCGGTGATGTTACTTTCATTGGCAGCAACAATTTGAATTTCAACGGTGGCGTCGTCACCCTCACCGGCGCTGGTTCACGCACCGTGACGGTCAGCGCGGGCACGCTCGGCGTGGGTCGCATCACCAGCGCCAGCACCGGATTGAATGTCGCCGGCCCAGGCGTATTGGCCGTCACCACCAGCGCTGCCAGCACCATCGGCGGCACACTGGATGTCGCCACCGGCAGCACCCTGCGCTTCAATACCGGAGCCACCGGCCCACTCACGAATGACTTCATCGCCACCGGCCTGACTGGCGGAGGCATCATCGAGAATGGTGGAGGCGTGGAACGCTGGCTGTTCATCAACAACGCCGTGGACAACACCTTCACCGGCATACTACAAAACGGTGCTGCAGGCGGCATGGGCTTAAACAAGGGCGGTGTGGGAACGCTCACTCTCACCGGGGCAAACACCCATAGCGGTGTCACCACCGTGCGCCTTGGCAACCTCAATCTCAGTGCCACCGGCTCGATCACTGCCAGCAGCAGCACCGGCAGCATCGTGGTGAATGCCGCAACAGGCACCACGGCGACTATGACGGTGGATGGAGGCAGCATCCTGGTGGGGGCGAACAATGCTGGAAACGCATCCATTATCGTGGGCAATGTCAATGGTGGTGCAGGCATTTTCAACGTGGGAGCTGGATCCGATGTGACCACCGGCGGAGTCACTGGCCCCGCAAGAGAAATACACGTTGGCCGCGGCGGTTTTGGCACCGCCAACATCACGGGTGGCACGGTCACGGTCGGAGGATTCATTGTCGGCGGCATCGCCACGAACGGAGTGGGCATCTGGAATGTCAGCGGCGGGTCCGTCTCCGTTGGCACAAACGGCAACTGGGGTGCCACTTTTGGTGCCAGCGGAGGCACCACCGGTGTGCTGAACCTCACTGGAGGAACCTTCAACAACACCCATACGGGAACGAGCGCCGGCTTGTGGGTCGGCGAAAACGGCAGGGCAGAGTTCAACATTTCCGGCACTGGACAGGCCAATCTGGGCGGCAACACCTCCAACGGAAACTCCGGCCTCGTCATCGGCAAGAACAACGGTGCGGCAGGCATCGTCAACCTCGGTGCCGTCGGCGCAGGTGGCGGCACCATCAGCACCACCATGGTTTCCCACACCGGCAACGGCACCGGCAGGCTCAACTTTCACGGCGGCACCTTGCAGGCCAGGACAGGCGCAGCCGCGAACTTCATGTCCGGACTCACCAGCGCCCACGTCTATGCTGAAGGCGGCACCATTGATAACAACGGGCAGGCCATCACCATCGCCCAAGCCCTGCTTGCCCCGACCGGTTTCGGCATCAATGCGCTGGATACCACCGGACTGGCCACCACCGGCTACACCACCGCGCCCCTCGTCACCATCACCGGCGGCACCGGCACCGCTGCCACCGCCAATGCCACCGTCGATGCCAGCGGCAACCTCACCGGCTTCATCATCACCAACCCCGGCTCTGATTACACCGCAGGCGACACCCTCACCGTGACCCTCTCCGGCGGCGGAAAAAACACCACTTCCGCCAGCACCACCTCCGCCACCCTCAGCGAAAACGCAGGTGGCGGCATGACCTACATCGGCACCGGCACCACCACCCTCACCGCTGCAAACACCTACACCGGGGGCACCATCATCACCCAAGGTCGCCTGTTGGCCAATAACACCACCGGCTCGGCCACGGGCACCGGAAGTGTCAGCGTAACTTCTGGAGCCACGTTGGGCGGAACCGGTAGCATTAGTGGCGGCCGCACGGCCAACATCACGCTTGGTGCCGGGAGTTTTCTCGCGGTTGGCAACACCCACGGTGCAGGCGGCCTCGCAGAAACCTTGGAACTTGGCACGGGCGGCACCATCACCAGCACCGCCGACACCACTTTCCAGTTTGATCTCATGGGCGCTGGCACCGCCGGTGCTGCCCCTGCCGCGTATAACTTCAACAACGACTATCTCGACTTCACCACTGCCGCTGCAATAGATATCCTTGGCGTCATTCAACTCTCGGCCGCAGATACCAGTTCATGGCTGCCTGAAGAACAAATCTGGAAACTCATCGACTGGACCGGCATTACCGATTTGGGCGCATCGATGGACCTGGTCTACTCCGGTATCATCGACAACTACGTGCTTAGTTCCTTCACTGACGACAGTGGTTTTTACATTAGGGCATCCCTGGTCCCTGAACCATCCCGTGTGTTGCTGATGATGGCCGGGCTTTGTCTGCTTGGACTGCGCCGCAAACGTTGAGTGTTGCCGACAAGCAACGCCATGAATTGTCTGTCAGACCAAAGTTTGATTCATTGCCCAGAGTTAATTTGAACTGCCTATCATGAACCGGTTATTTTTGTTTTTCATCGCAGCCTATCTAAGTGCTTTCGCAGAAATTGCAAAGGCGGCACCCAAGCTGCCCAAAGATGCGGCGAATGTGCTTGCCTCGTTGTTGAGTCCGCTATCTCAGGGGCAGGCGCAGGAAGTGCCGAATCGGTTCAAAGCCATCCTATCATTCATGGAGCTGGCGGAGCAACGTTCACCATTGGGGGCCGAGGAAATTCTGCGCCGGGCTTACAATGAACGAAAAGACATCGGGCCAATGCGCAAAACCGCATCGGTCATGGCATTGAGTGCAGCCTGGCGGCAGGCGCGCGCCATGGGGTCTTTCAATTCTGATCATGCTTTCACCGGTCGAATCATCAAAGGTGAAGACTATGGCAAATCGGTGGTTTTTGAGCAGGTGGTGCCGGCCTCGCAGGCGCCGCAGTTTGCCGCAGAAATCGCCAACTACCGGCTCATCGAACCCAGCCGCGCCCGCAAGGCGGATGAGGCGGTGAGCCATCGTGATGCAGCCACTCTCGCCGGCTTGGAAAGTATCGCTCAGGAGGCGAGAAGGATGGATACGGTGGGGCTCCATGCCGAAGCCTGGCAGCGTGACATGGAAGCGGCGGGCGAGTTGGCGAATCAGCAACCGCGCGTCAGAATTCGCATGCTCACCCAGGCGACCCCCGCCAGGAAGAATGGCGATGCTTGGCAGACCAGGGTGGACCTTGGAAACGCTTCAGATATTCCCTCCGAAGTGACGCTGCATTGCTACATGATCGGCAGGCTTTGGAAGAGCAATGATACTTATGTCATGAAGCGCCATACCCGGCAGCTGAAGTTGCGCGGAAATGAAACGAGGCAGTTGATCCTGTCCACGCCAAGCCGGGGACAATGCAAGCAAATGATGGACGACCATGAGCGCCTGAACAAAAATGAACGGATGGTGAGCGAACTGGATTATGTCGGTTCATTGAGTGTCGTTGAACATGACGGAACGACACTGGCAACCGCCGCCACTTACCCCAGCCTGCTGAAGATTCTCGACGAGCAACAACAGTTCCCCAGCGGCATTGCCATCGTTGGCAAGTAGTGGCCGTTTCGCTGATGGCGCACTTCAAAACTTGGCTTTACCCACTTATGAAGAATCTCTTTCGGTTGATCTGCTACGACATCTGCAAACAGCTTTTTTCGAGGCCTGCTTTCGCGCCGATGGTGGCTTTGGCTGGTGGCCTTGGTGCGGCGACCGTCATTGCGTTTGTCCAGATGGATGTGTTGAATGCACGCGACGCTTCAGGGCGCGCCGCAGCGGTGGTTTCCCGCATCGCAGAAACACCAAGGGCCGTGCCGGATGAACAACTGAATCACCAAGCGCAATCGGTCAATTATCCACGGGCGCTGGCCCGGGCGTTCGCGCTGGACAAAGGGAGCGAACGTGAAGACCTCCTCCGTGATCTGCTTTCCAGCTGGGCTGAGCGGAACGAGGCGGCGCTGGTGAGTTGGATTGCGGCGTTGAAGGATCCAGCCGTCCGACGTTCCATCTGCTCCACCGTTTGTCTGGCTGTGGCGGAGAAAAACCCGAGCAAGGCCATCGCGCTGGCGCTCGCTCCTGGTTTGGACGAACACGATGACGGCGGATTGCTCGAGTATTTGACCATGCAGTGGTGCGAGAAAGAAGTCGCAACCGCCCTCGAATGGGTGCTCGAACAAGCGCCGGGCGAATGGCGGGACCGCCTGTTGGCGAGAGCTTCCTTCGTGCTTTCCAAATCGGATCCGGCGGCGGCGGCGCAACTCGTTTCCGGCTTGGAGCCAGGAAACCTGCAGAAAGAAGCCGTCATGGCCGTGCTCCACCAATGGGCGCTCAAAGACTCCAAAGCCGCCCTCCAGTGGGCGGCAGCCTTTCCCGAACCGACGCTCCGCGAACGCGCGTTCGCCGAGATCTCGAACATCCGCAATCTGTCAGCCGCCCGTGACGTGGAATCATGATGGCAAGCGCCTCCATAGTTCGACTTCTCCACCCTCCCTGGCTGCTGGAAAGGCTTCAATACACAACCTGAGAATCCCAAAACAATGCACAAACCTATAAAAAACTGGCTGGCGTCCTTGATGCTGCCAATGATTGCCCTTGGACTGCCACAAGCGCAGGCCTACACTCACCCCAGCATCCCCTTCACCATTGAGGATCTGGATACCATCAAGGCCAACCTCGACAAGGAGCCTTGGAAGTCCGGTTACGCCGCGCTCGCCGGTGCCAGCACCTCCCAGCTCAACTGGCCGATGGAGGGCCCGACCGCGAATGTCAGCCGCACTCCGGACATCAATCTCACCACCTGGAAAAACGACATGAACGCCATCTACAACCTGGCGCGCATGTGGTATTTTACCGGCAACCACGCCTATGCGCAGAAAGCCCACGGCATCCTCCTCGCCTGGGCCAACAACCACACCAGCTTCTCGGGCCAGGAAATGTCCCTTTCCGTCGGCGACTTCGCCCCCGTTTACATCGGCGGCGCCGACATCCTCCGCGGCACCTGGCCCGGCTGGACCGAGGCCGACACCACGACGGTCAAAAACTACTTCCGCAACGTTTACTGGCCGCAAACACTGGGCGACTTCACCACCACCGGCCCCGCCAACAAGGGCTACCTCAACCTGGCCGCCGGCATCGCCATCGCCGCCTTCCTCGACGACACGGAAAAGTTCAACCGGATCGTCGATATTTTCCGCACCACCCCGGCCGCAGGCTTGCCCAACACCCTGCCTATCGGAGTGATGGGGGAGACCGGTCGCGACGCCGGCCACCTCTACGGCGGAATCTTCAGCGCCGCCTTCTTCGCCGAAGTGGCCTGGAAGCAGGGGATTGACCTTTACTCCGAATTGGACAACCGCTTGCTTGCTTGTGGCGAATATTACGCCCGTAACACCTACAAGTCCGACAATCCCTTCGTCCCCTTCGGCACCATCGATTGGAACTACTACGCCAACAACGCCTATCCCTACACCGCCAATCGAGGAGCCTTCTTTCTCCTCCAAAACGCCTACAAAAACCGCCTCCGTCTCCCCACCCCCTGGATCGATCACAAGATGATTGAGCAGGGCGTCGACGGCGGCAACTTCATGTATGCCAAGGCCGCCGACTTCAGCACCGCCACCCCGCTGTCGCCCGTCGTCCGCCCGCCGGTTTCCCCGGCCTCGGGCGGCTTGACCCTCACCACCCTCGGCGGTCAGACCGCCGGTCGCAGCCTCTCCTACGCCAGCGGCGTGTGGACCATGAGCGGCCTTGGCGGCGGCACCTGGACCGACGGCGCCGACGACTGCCAGTTTGCCTACCGACCCATGACCGGCGACTGCGCCATGGTCGCCAAAGTCACCTCCGCCACCTGGTCGGGCAACGGCAACGGCAAGGTCGGCCTCATGATTCGCGATAACCTCGTCGGCACCGTCGCCCAGCGCCACTGGGTCGGCATCGTCCCCAACCCCGCCAACATACTGATGGAGGCCCATGTGCGTGGCTGGACGGAAATCTGGGGCGGAAACAACCGCTCGGCGCGTTCGGCCGGACTTCCCCCCGGCATCCCTTACTGGGTCAAAATCGAACGTCGCGGCAACTTGGTCACCTCCTACACCTCGCAGGATGGCGTCAGCTGGGGCCCCTGGCTCGCCGGCTACTTCGCCAATCTCCCGGCCACCATTAACATGGGCCTGTTCATCTGCAGCGGCAACAGCAACGTCACCACCGCCACCTTCGAGCACGTGGCCTACACCGGCGGCACCGGCGGCCTCGTCACGACCCCGGCCGCTCCCGCCGGGCTGCTGTCGATCGGTTCCAACAAAGCGATCACCGTGCGCTGGTTGCAGTCCTACGGGGCCACCGCCTACGACCTCCTCCGCTCCACCACTTCCGGCAGCGGCTACACCGTCATCGCCGGCAACCTCGGCACCGACAAAACCAGCTACGTGGACAAGGCGGTCGCCGCCGGCACCACCTACTACTACGTCGTCCGCGCCAAGAACTCCGTCGGCACCAGTGCCAACTCCCCGCAGTTCAGCGGCTCCCTGTGGCCGGTGCCGATGAGCAACCTCGCCCTCGGTGGCGGCACCGCCAGCGACAGCGGCAACTCGGTCGCCACCAACTCCGCCAACGCCTTCGACAACAACCCCGGCTCCCTCTGGTTCCACCAGGGTGCCACCGGATGGGTGCAGTTTGACTTCGGCGCTGGCAACGCCCAGGTCATCAAACGCTACACCGTCTCCGCCTCCCCTGTGATCATCCTCCCTCGCGACCCGAAGAACTGGCAGTTCCAAGCCTCAAACGACGGCACCACCTGGACCACCCTCGACATCCAGACGAACCAGGCCTTCCCCATCCGGATGCAGCAGAACACCTATAATCTAAGCAACACCACCGCTTATCGTTATCACCGGTTCAACGTCACCGCCAACAACGGCGACGCCGGCCTCCTGCACCTCGGTGACGTCGGTCTGTGGAGCGATGTCGGCCGCACCATCCCGGACGGTCGCTACCACATCGTCAGCCGTCTCAGCAACAAGGTCATGGACGCTGCCGCCGCCGCCAACGGCACCCCGCTCGTCCAGTGGGGCCATAACGGCTTCAACGGCCAGAAGTGGGACATCACCCACGTCGGCAACGGCCAGTATCGCGTCACCAATGCCGCCAGCGGCAAGGTGATGGACGTGGCCGGCGCCAGCAGCGCCAATGGCACCCCGTTACACCTCTGGGACTGGCTCAATGGCAACAACCAAAAATGGACCTTCACCGCCGCCGGCGACGGCTACTGGAAGCTGATCGCCGTCCACAGCGGCAAATCCGGCGACCTGACCGGTGGCAGCACGGCCAACGGTGCCAGCATCATCCAATGGCAATACAGCGGGAACGAGAACCAGCATTGGTTGGTCGCCCCGACTCCCTGACCAGCGCACCTCGTCAACGCGCAGCGATGCCTTGCCGGGTTGGATTCCTCCCAAGCGATCAAGTTTTTCTGCGTCCAGCGCTTCAACGCGCCGGCCAAACCGAGCTTGGTCTGTGGTCTGTGGTCTGTGGTCTGTGGTCTGTGGTCTGTGGTCTGTGGTCTGTGGTCTGTGGTCTGTGGTCTGTGGTCTGTGGTCTGTGGTCTGTGGTCTGTGGTCTGTGGTCTGCCACCGGACACACCAACGGTCAGAAAGGAACAGTCACACCTGTGGGCGATGGTGCCTACAAGCTTGCGAAGGCAAAAAGCGGCAAGGCGGCTGACGGCAGCGGCGGCAGCAACGCAGATGGAGTCACCGGCGATACGGCAATGGAGACCACTAGCAGTGACGGCTCTCCATTTTCTCTTTACCCGTTCACAGCCTGACGAACTGCTGGGGCGATCCGTGCGCCATGCTTGTGACGAAGCCTGGCGGCATGAATCGTCTCATGATGAGAACAACGCATCCCCTGTCGGCAAAGGCGTCCCTTGAGGGTGCATCGCAGGCTCAAGGGAAAGCATAAAGCATAAAGCATCACACAAAAATTTCGGCGACTGCATTGCCCCGGTCTCCGATGGTGAAAGGTCGTCCAGAAGGTGACATGACCACCTCATGGACTGGTAGTGCCATCGCGGCACCAATCGTTGCAATGAAATCCTGGACCGTGACGGGACTTTCGGTGGCGGCGTAGCCTTTGTCGTCGCTGGCTCCATGAACATAACCGCCCTTGACGCCGCCCCCGGCAAACACGGTGGAGAACACACGCGGATGATGATCACGACCGGAGTTTTCGTTGATGCCGGGGGTGCGTCCGAATTCTGTGCCGACCACCACCAGGGTGGATTCAAGCAGGCCTTGTTGCTGCAAATCTTCAAGCAATGCGGCCATGCCTTGATCGAGTGCGGTGCCAAGACCGTTCATTCTGTCGTCGATGCCGGCATGCATGTCCCATCCTCCGAAGTAGACCTCAACAAAACGCACCCCCGCTTGGACCAGTCGGCGGGCAAGCAGACAGCTTTGGCCAAACCCGCGGCCATAACGTTCGCGCGTTGGTGCATTTTCTTTTTTGAGGTCAAAAGCTTCCAGTTCCTTGCTGGCGAGAAGGGTAACGGTTTCATCATAGAGTTCGGTGTAGGCCTTTACTTCAGCGCTACGGAACTTTTCGAGAAATGCCTGGTCGAAACGACTGGTGAGGTTGAGCCGACGGTTGAAGTGGGCCCCGTCCAACCCGGTTTCTGCGCTTTGCAGACCTTTCTCTGGATCGCTGATGGGAACCGGTGAATAGGCGGGCGGAAAAAATCCTGCATTGGCGGTTCCTTGACCAATGACCACGCTTGAGGGCAGGGTTTTGTGGGAGGGACCTTTGAAGTGGCGGGCCCAGGGGCCAAGGGTGGGGTGAACGATGGTGCCGCGCTCTTCGTAGGCGGTGTGCATGAGGTAGGAGGCGGGGCCATGAACTCCGTTTTTGGTGGTGGTGGAACGGATGATCGACATTTTGTCGGCATGTTTGGCCAGGCGCGTCATGTAGCCGCCGAACTGGATGCCGCCGACATTGGTTTTGATGAGATCTTTTGCACCCTTGGTGTCGCCGGTCTTTGGATCAAAGGTATCGATGTGGCTCATGCCGCCTCCCATATAAAGATAGATGACCGATTTTGCCCTGCCTTTGACGTTGGGCGGAACCGCTGAGGACGCACCGAAGGCTTGATCGGCTTCCGCAAGAAGGCTAACTCCGAGGGTCGTTTTGGCGGCTCGCATGATGAAGGCGCGTCGTGAGGATGGGTCTAGTTTCAAAGATGGGTTCATGGTAGATAGGATGTTATTGGATGAAGTAAAATTCGCGGGTGTTGATGAGCGCCCAGATGATGTCGGCATAGGCGTCGTCGCCATGAGCGGCCAGTTCCTGGCGGGCAATGTCTTTCTCGGTAAGGGTGGGGCGACGGTTGAGGATACTTAGAAAGACGCTTTCGACCTTATCAGGTGGCGAAGCGACCTTGGACATGTTGCGCATGACAAGGGAGTCTTGATTGGTCAGCATTTTCTGAACTTGACCATTCATCAGCATCAAGATCTGCGGGATGTTACCCTCGCGGTTTCCTCCGTCCATGACTTGGCGGGTAGATTGTCCGAACTGCAAAAGAAAATGTCCGGCAGGGGCAGGTTGTGGTAACTCCGAAGCACGCATGAGTTTCAGCCCTTCATGAGTCAGATAACCATCGGCGGAGCCAGTCGTCATGTCTGGCGTGGATGCGTTCATCTCGCTCATGCCGCCTCCCGTGTCGGCCATGGCGAGGCCGCCGGCGGCCTTGCTGCGGATTCGTGCATCAACACTCTCCACGGCCTGCAGTTTGCGGAGAATGATTTGTGCATCAAGGGCGGGATTGAGCATGTTCATTTCGACCGCCCGGCCATAAAGGTCACTTTCGTTGTTTTTGAACTTGTCGGGTTCTCCGAGCACCAGGGTCATGAAAGAATCCCAGGCCTGTTCAGCGCTCATCCGGCGCAACACGGGTCCCTGGAAATGATAAGGTTCACCCATGGCCAGCTCATGGTTGGTTGCCTGGCTTTGATAGGCGCGGGTGTTGTAAAGGATGCGCATGAATTCTTTGAGGTTGAATTTCAAGCGAATCATTTCGCTGGTCAGGTGCTTCAACAACGCGGGGTTGTAAGCATCGTCAGGGTTGTCCAGTTGGGTGACTGAAGGCATGAGGGAAAGACCAAAAGCGCGCTGCCACATGCGGTTGGCAATGGACATGGCAAAGCGTGGGTTTTCGGCATGGGTTACCCAGCCGGCAAAGGATTGCCGTAACCCGTCAACGTCCCCGGTGCGCCGCGCTGCCATGGTTTTGTAAGCCGCGTTGTGGCGCGGGTTGGTGTCTGGCCAAACGATCAATTTGGGTTCGACGGGTTCCCCGGGAGTTCCGTCTTTGTAAGCGTAGTCGTGAGGCAGGCGCAGGCGGTTTTCCTGCAGGTCGTTGATGTCGTAGAGATTTGATCCCACCAGGTTGTTGATTTTTCCACCGAAGGATTTGCCGTCTCTGCCATTGGCGGTCAGTAGATCTTGCGCGGCCTGCACCAGATCGCGTCGGCGTTCGCGAGGAAAGTCGCTGTTGCTGGTCATGGTGGAGGTGGCGCCGAAGAAGGCGGCCATCTGGTAGAAATCGCGCTGGGTCCATTCGGCGAACGGATGGTCATGGCATTGGGCGCAGGAGAGGTCGGTTCCAAGAAACACCGAGAGGGTGTTGGCCAGGTTGTCGAGGGGCATTGAGGAGTCTCTTAACAAATAACCGGCGGGGCCGTTGTTCCAGACTTTGCCTTTGGCGGCGAGAAGTTCGTAAACCAGTTCGTTCCAGGGGCGGTTGTTGCGAATCTGCTCCTTCATCCATTGGATGTAGTTGGAGCTGCGGATATAAAATCCGTAGTGATCGACGATGCGCAGCATTTCCGCCAGATAGTTGTATAAGTGGCTGACATGGCCGTCGGATTCGAGCAGGGTGTCGATAAGTCGCATGCGCTTGTCGTTGGCATTGCTCTGGAGAAATGAGACGGTTTCTTGCTGGTTGGGAATACGCCCGGCAATATCGAGATAGGCGCGGCGCACAAACTGTTCGTCGTTCAATGGGGGGTTGGGTTTTAGAGGCGCGAACTTGCCGTCTTTGCGGGTGGCATCATGACTGAGTTTTTGGTTTGCTTTATGAAGCCCGGCGAGCACCAGTTCATCCACCTTGGCGGCGGCTTGCGCGGCGTTCATGTGGGTCGGCACGCTGTTAAGTGCGCTGGCGAGTGGAGAGGGCGGCAATGATCGGGCTGCCTTTTGGTCTTCCGCAGACAAAAGTTCCAGGGCAATGGCGTGAATGTTGCCATTGGCAAGCTGGATGTGGACGCTATCTCCCTGCAGCATGATGAAGGTGGCACTGACCTTCCGTCCCTCGACATCCGTCCAAATGCGGGGGGTTTTGGTATCTGCAAGAATGGAACCGGCGGCCAGTTGGATGGCGAGCAAGATGGAGATGCGGGTTGCTTTGAATAACCTCATAAAGTGACTTGGTGTTGTTAGTCATTAAAACGAGAAAGTGCCGGGGGCATTAGGACGAAGGCATAGAACGAATATCCTAGGACGCATATCCAATGGCGGGAGGTTCAGCGTTTGGTCATGCTGGAGGGATGATCTTCACACTCTTTACACATGAATATCCCCAACCGTCATGATTCACCGCCTGTCAGGCCGGTGAAGATCCAAAGTCTTCAGCGGGAGCATGAGCTGTTGTCGATGCCTGAACCGCTGGAAGCGGAGGTGAGCATGGATGAGGTATCTGCTGCGGGGAAGAAGGACCATGTTTTTGTTAGCTACTGGCGCAAGGCCGGTGGCGGGTCACTTTCGGTGAGCATCGCCTTGCATGTGGCGTTGTTGGTGGCGGCCTATTTTATCGTGGATACGATTTCGCCGCCCGAAGCCAAGGTGGATTTTGTGCCGGGGGGAGGCAGCAAGGCGGCGGCGCAGGCCTCGCAGGAGCGCACCCATCAGGTGCAGCAAAAGAAGTTCAACAAGATGCAGCAGTCGATGCCGATGAAGCGGATTGTGGTGGAAAGTTCGAGCGCGACGATTTCGTTGCCTGATCTGCCGCTGGAGGACATTGATTTGCCGGATACCAGCAGCATGATGGGTGGGGCGATGGGGGGCGGGGGATTCGGTTCTGCTGGCGTTGGCTTGGGTTCAGGGAATGGCATCGGCTCGGGAGCGATGAAGGGATTTGCGGGGATGACTTTTTTTGGGAAGATTGGTGGAGATGGGATTCCCGGCAGTTTCTATGATTTGAAACAGGATCGAAAAAGGCAGCCGCTAACTTATGGCAGGGGCAACCAGGCAGAGACGTTTCGGGAGTATGCGGGACATATCAACAAGGTGGCGGCCAGGCGGTTTGGTGCGTCGGTGTTGGATGGCTATTACAAGGCGAGTCAGGAGGTGAATTTCACTTATCTTTTGGTGCCCACAGATACCTTGGCGACGGAGGGGCCGAAGTGTTTTGGTGCGGAGAAAGAAGTGCAGCCGAGCGGGTGGTTTGTGCATTACACGGGCAATGTGGTGGCTCCTGACAATGGCGAATGGCGCTTTGTGGGGTTTTTCGATGACTTGTTGATTGTTTACATCAATGGCAAGCCGGTGCTGGATGGTTCGTGGAATCCGATGGTGGAGCGGAGTGGGAGAAACGGGGATGTGGATGATATTCGCCAGGAGTTTCGTGGGCCGTCGATTGCGGGCGATCGCACGGCTTATGTGGGCAGGTGGATCAAGTTCAGCGGGTCGACCCGCATTGACATTGTGGTGGGGGAGACGCCAGGAGGCAAGGTGGGGGGATTGTTGATGGTGGAGAAGAAGGGGGCGACTTATGAGAGGCGGGCGGATGGAACGCCGATTCTTCCGTTGTTTAGTGCGGTGGCGTTGGATGCGGGAGAGAAGAAGGGGTTGATGGAGAATGCTTTCGCCAAGCGGGTTCAGGTGGATCCGAACATGCCGGTGTTCGAGGTGAAGAAGTCGGTGTTTAGGTGAGGGGGGGATTGGATGGGCTTTAAGCAGGAGAGCAGACAACCAGAAGAAAGCCGCGTGAGAGATGGATAGGGAACTCAGGCGGGTGCGATGTTGATCGAATCAGCGCTAAAACCTTTGTTCTATTGGCTATGATTTTGAGGCTGCTGTTCGTTATATTTTGACCATTTCCATTTTCCCATGATTTCACGTTATCTGCCGTTCGCCCTTGTGATCCTTTGTCTTTGTTCCTTGCAGGCAATGGCGGCTCCCAAACTGCCCAAAGATCCCGAGAAAGTTTTGGCTTCAAGATTGAATCCGTTGTCCAAGGGGCAGGCGCGGGAAGTGCCCAATCGATTCCGAATCATCCTTTCATTCATGGAGTTGGCGGAGCAACGTTCGCCTCAAGGAGCAGAGGAAATTCTGCGCCGGGCTTACAACGAACGTGGTGATATCGGTCCGATGCGTCGAACCGCTTCGGTCATTGCGATCACGGCGGCTTGGCGGGAGGCGCGTGCACTGGGGGCGTTTGACGAGCAACATGCCTTCACGACAAAGATTACCAAGGGTGCTGACGTGGGGCAGTCGGTGGTTTTTGAACCGATTGTGCCGGTGGCAGAGGCACCGGAGTTTGCTGCGGAGCTGGCCAACTACCGGCTGGTTCAACCGAGTCGTGCACGCAAGGAGGGGGAGCCACTTTCGCATCGGGATTCCGCCGCCATCGAGGGATTGCAGAACATCATGCAGGAAGCGAAGAAAATGGACACGGTGGGCAACCATGCAGAGGCCTGGAAACGAGATATGGAGGCCGCCGGCGATCTGGCAAAGCAGGTGCCCAAAGTGCGGTTGAGCATGATGTCTTTTTCCTCACCCTCAAAAAAGAACGGGGAGGTCTGGCAGACCAGGATTGATATTGGCAACGCCTCCGAAGTGCCGAGCGAGGTGACCCTTCATTGTTACATGATCGGCAGGCTCTGGAAGAAAAAGGATATTTATGTCATGCAGCATCACACCCAGCAGCTCAAGCTGCGCGGGACGGAGGTGAAGGAGCTGACGCTGGCCACCCGTAGTCGCAGCCATTGCAAGAAGGTGATGGATGATCACGAAAAGCTCAGCAAAGATGAACGCAAAAAGAGCGAGCTGGATTATGTGGGCTCGTTGACCATCGTTCAGCACAATGGCACGACGTTGGCCACTGCGGCGACCTACAGTTCGTTGTTGAAGCTTCTCGATGCCAAGCAGCAGTTTCCCGGTGAGGTTTTGATTCTGGGCAAGTAGGCAGCCCTCCGATACTCAGATTCCAAGCTCAAGGTTGTCGATGAGCCGGGTCTTTCCAAAGAATACGGCGGTGGCCAGCAGGCTGCGGTCGTTGGCACAGGGATCGGGGATCAGCGTGTCCCGGTTGACGCAGGCGATGTAGTCCAACCGATGCAGCGGGGCGGCATAGGCGAGATGTTTTTCGAACATGGCGGTGAGCATGTTGGAATCCGTTTCGCCGCTGAGGAAACGTTCGTTGACGAACTCCAGCCCCCGGCGGATTTCCACGGCCTGATCGCGCTCATCTTGATTGAGATAACGATTTCTGGAACTGAGCGCGAGGCCGTCGGGTTCGCGCACGGTTTCGATGCCGATGATCTCCACCGGAACGTCCAGGTCGCGCGTCATGCGGCGGATGATGGCGAGCTGTTGATAATCTTTTTTTCCAAACACCGAGTGCGTCGGCTGGATGATGTTGAAGAGTTTTAGCACGACCAGACAGACGCCATCAAAATGTCCAGGGCGGCTTGCCCCGCACAGGGTGGTGGAGAGACTGGTCTCCAGAACCTGCATGGATCGGTCGGGTGGATAAACTTCGTTTGCATCGGGCGCAAAAATCATGTCGACGCCAGCTGCCTCACATTTTTCGGCATCGGCTTGAAGTTCGCGGGGGTATTTGGAGAAATCTTCGTTGGGGCCAAACTGGGTGGGATTGACGAAGATACTCACCACCACGCTGCCTTCGGGTCCGGCGATCTGCCGTGCTTCATGAACGAGCTTGAGATGACCTTCGTGCAAGGCTCCCATGGTCGGCACCAGCACGATCCGGGCAGGAATTTTCCCGGCGTGCCAGGCACGCACTTCGTTGATGGTGGACAACACTAGCATGCGTTCCGATAGCCACAGAGGCGCGTTTCACAAGCGGCAAGTGAGGCGATGTTGTCCGGAGGTCGGCGAGATTACCGAAGCGAGCGAAGGTATTCGAAGAGGTCGGTGACTTGCTGGTCGGGGAGGGCGTCGATGAGCCCTTCGGGCATGAGGGAGCGGCGCAGGAATTTGGCTTCGCGGATGGCGGATTTGTTGATGCGCTGGTCTTCGGCTCCGACGGTGCGGAGGATGACGGCTTGTTGGTCTTGGGAGGCGAGGAAACCTTCGCGGATGGTGCCGTCCTTGAGTTCGACCCGGTAGATGTAATAGGCGCTTTCAAGGGCGGCGTTGGGGGTGAGGATGTTGCGCAGGATGGCTTCGGTGCCCATCGCGCCGACGCCGCTGAGGTCGGGTCCGATGTGATTGCCCTGACCTTTGATGAGATGGCAGCCCATGCAGATCATGGCGGTGAGTTTGCCGGCTTCGGCGTTGCCGGGTTTGCTGGCGAGGGCGCGGTGTTTGGCGAATTTGGCGTCGAGGACGGTGGCTTCTTCTGCGGTGAGGACGGGAGGGATGTCGGAGGTTTTGGCGGGTTGGGCTCCGGGTTGGAGTTTGCCCCAGACGTTGTCGCTGGAGGTGTTGAGGAGGAGATTGGGCGTGGAGTCGGGAAGGCCGCGATCAAAGCTGGCGCGGATTTGGTCGGGGGTGCGTTCGGTGTTCCAGACGCGGAAGTTGGACATGGCTCCACGGGTGCCGCTGGGTGCGGTGGACCAGGCGATGCGAGGATTTTCGATTTTTCGAGGGGCGGGTTTTTGGCTGATGCCGGTGGGTTCGCCGTCTTGATAAAGTTTCCAGATGCCGGCGGCATCGCGAGTGGCGGCGACATGGGTCCACATGCCGGGGGTGATGGGTTTTGAGGACACGACGGCGTCGGCGATTGGGGGGAAGGCGTAGACGCGGAAACGGCCGCCGAAGAAGTTGAGGTCGAGCTGGCCGGGGGCTCCGAAAATGCCGTCGGAGTTGCCGGGCTGGCGGGTATCGGGATCGAGTCGGATCCACGTTTCGACCGTCATGGGGCCTTCGAGGGTAAGGTTGATTTGGGTCCAGGCGTTTTCGGTGCCGTCGAGCATGAGAACGTCGCGAAAGAGGCTGGAGGAGCTTTGAAGAAGAGCCGCGAGTTGAGGGTCGTTGGGCAGCAGAACTTGCAGGCGTTCGAGCAGGGAGGCGTCGAGGTCGATGGCATCAATGGTGCCGGATTGGGCGGCGTTGACGATGGTTTTGGCGGTGGATGGATTGGTTGCGAGCCGGTTGAGGGCGGTGCGGCGTTGGGAGGAGGGGAGTAAAGGCCAGAGGTCGAGGGTGAGGGTGGCGGCTTCGGCGGATTGGCTGCTGGTGAGGGCGAGGAGGGCGGAGTCGCGGATGGCGGGATCGGCGGAATTTTTGATGAGGTTGACCAGTAACGTGGTTTCACTGGTGCCGATTTCGGCGAGGGCGCGAAGGGCGGCGAGGGTATGCTCCGGTTTTTGGATGAGGGCGATGACTTGCGGTTCGACGGCGGTGAGTTTGAATCCGGCGGCGAGGTTTAACGCAAGGGCGGTATCGTTGATCTTGAAGAGATTGATGGTGGTTTCGGTGAGGAGGGGGGCGAGTTTAGTGGTGTCGAGTCGGCTACGAATCTGGAGGAGTGAATCGAGGACGGCGATGCGGGTGACGGGATTGTCGAGGGCGAGTTGCAGGGCTTCGATGACGCCGGGTTGATCGAGGTATTCAACGAGGCGGAGGATTTCGGCTTGTTCGGGGGCACGTTGAAGTTGGGGAAGGAGTTTGGCGACGCGGATGGCGCTGGACTGGGGTTCGAGGGAGAGGGTGGCGAGCAGGATGGCTTCGGTGGGAAGGTCGGTGGCGGCGGGGGAATCGAGAAACGTTTCGACGGCTAAAGGCTGTTTTTCGAGGGCCAGCCGGACGAGATAACGTTGGAATTCGCGTTCGTAGGCGGGACCGACTTTGATGATGTTTTGGGCTTTGTGGGATGAGGGGGCGGTGGGCGAGGCGAGGGGGGCTTCAGCGAGTGAAAGGAGGATTTGGAGGGATTGGGTTTGTTCGGCGGGGGTGAGTTGGGGATGGTTGAAGAAGATGCCGGCGACGCGGGCGGTTTCGGCGCGGACTTCGGGATCTTGGTCTTTGGCGGTGTTGGCGAGGAGGGTGAGTGATTCGGCGGCGGTGATGTGTTTTGGTTGGTTGCCAAGGAGGCGGATGGTTTCGCGGCGGAGGTTGCGATTGGGGTTGGCGAGGAGGGCTTTGACGAATGGGTGGTCGAGATGCGGGGAGTTGAGGCCTTCGAGGGCCCAGAGGGCCTGGATGCTGGCGGCGGGGCTTCTTTTGCCGTTTTCGATGAGGGCGCGGAGGTCTTCAGCGAGGTCGGTTTTTTTCTGATCGACGACGGTTTGCCAGGCGAGGTGGCTTTGGGCGAGGGAGTCGTGGCCGAGTTTGGCGAGGAGTTCGTTGTTGGAGAGTTTGGTGAAGTCGGGGACTTGATGCGGGGTTTTGGTTTTGGCTTTGATGCGCCAGATGCGGCCACGGATTTTGTCGCGCTCGGGGTGGTTGCGGGGGACTTCGTTGTGGGAGATGATTTTGTTATACCAATCGACGATGTAAACGCAGCCGTCGGGGCCGAGGGTGAGAGCGACGGGGCGGAACATTTCGTCGGTGGACTCGAGGAAATCGGGCAGATGTTCGGTGCGCCAGTGGGGTCCGTCGCGATGGAGTTTGATGGCGTTGATTTTCCGCGTGATGGGGTTGGCGACGAGCATGACATCGGCCCAGGGGGCAGGATAAGCGCCGTTGGCATCGGTGAGGGCGAGGCCGCTGAGGCCGGTGCCGCCGAGGCGGAAGTTGGTGATGCTGGGGAATTCGGGGGCGTAGCTTTTCCACTGTTTGTTGGAGCAGCCGGGGTAGTTGGCGTATTCGTGGAAGGGCATGACGGCGTAGCCAAAATCGTTGGCCTCCTGGATGAAAGCTTCGCCTTCGCCGTTGAGGACAAGACCCCAGATGTTGCAGGGGCCGTTGCTTGTGATGTCGAAGCCGGAGCCGTCGGGGCGGAATTTGGCCATGCGGGTTTGGTCGAACTTGATGGCGCGTTCGGGGGCGTCGTTGGGGCGGCGGACTTTGCCGTAGTTGAAGGCACCTTGGGCGAACCAGAGGTAACCTCCCGGGGCGCGGGTGAACTGGTGGGGGAAGAGGTGGGAATCCTGGACGCCGAAGCCGGTGAGGATGGTTTCGCGCTGATCGGCTTTGCCGTCGTTGTCGGTGTCTTTGAGGTAGACGATGTCGGGTCCATGCAGGGCGTAGCAGCCGTCTTTATAAGGAAGAATGCCGAGGGGAATGGCGAGTCCGTCGGCAAACACGCGGGGTTTCTGGGGGCCGGGGGCAAAGGGGGCGTCGTAGACGAGGATTTTGTCTTTGGCGTGACTTTGATAGAGGGCATCGGCGGCGGCGGGGTTTTCATTGCCGTCGACGGGGTATTCCATGGCGGTCATGGTCCAGAGGCGGCCGCGGTCGTCGAAATGCACGGCGATGAATTTACCGATGCCGGCGTCGGGGTCTTCGGCAGCGACGAGTTCGACTTCAAAACCGTCGGGGACCTTGAAGGTGGCGAGTTGTTCCTGCGGGGTTTTGGGGGTGACGGTGAGGGCGTTGCCTTCTTTGAGAGGGACTACGTTGGCGGAGGCTTTGGGTTTCTTTGCAGGGGGGTGGCCGACCTTGTCCCAATTGGGGGCGTTGGGAGTGGCGGGCAGCTCTTCGATGGTGACGTCTTTTACCTGCACCTGGGCGACGCCGCCGCTGTGGATCTGGATGGCGATCTTGCCGTCGAGGGCGATTTTGGGATCGGCTTCAGTGTAGTCGAGCGCGGGGACGTCGTTGATCCAGGTTTGGATGCGTGGTCCGGTGGTAAGGATGCGGAAATCATTCCAGTCGTTTTTGATGACGGAGGATTGCACGGCAGCGAGATTGGCGGATTCACTGATGACTTTGTTGCGGCGCGATTCGTCATACATCTTGCCCCACCAGCCGTCGCCGGCATCAACCTGGTAGCCGCTCATTTCGGTGTTGTTGGGGACGCGTAAGCTGCGGATTTGAATGCCGCTGTTGATCATGCCGGTGGTGGGGTCGCCGGTGAGTTTGATTTTTAGACGCAGGTCGAAGTTGTGGTAGCTGCGGTTGGTGGCGAGGAAGAAATTGTGGGGGATCTTTTCGGTGATTGAGCCGCCGGAAATGGCGCCATCTTTGACGGACCACCATTTGAGATCGCCTTCCCAGCCTTCGAGGGTTTTGCCGTCGAAGAGGGGCACGGGCGCAGCATTGGTGACTGGAGCGAGCGTAATGCAGGCGAAGGTGAGGAGGAGATGGAAAAGGCGCATGGGAAGGAAAGACAAGGGAGGGGTGGGATGGAGGATACGTGGAATGATGACGAGGTCTGGCGGTGAGGCACCCACCATTAAACGATGAAAATCCACCTTGGGAAATCGGTGCATTTTCCAGAGTCTAGCGATGAAGGCGGGAAAGATGAAGGGGCATTTTATGAGACGTCTGATTGCACCAACATCCATCGACGATGAGTTGCGTGAGGAGAATTTGTCGGCTAGGAATTTTTCATGCACATTCCTGAAGAGACCTCATCGGCGGTTCAAGATTCCTTGCTGGCCATCTGTTTGTTTGCCGCGTTTGCGGACGGGGAGAAATCGGAAGTGGAGCGGGAGGAAGTGCGTCGAGCGGCAGTGGATTTCGGATCGGAGAATCTTGGCATCTTGTCGCGAAAGATCCTGATGCGGAAGCTGTCGTTGCAGGAGGTGGCTGCGGGATTGGAATCGTCGCAGGACAAGTTGCTGGCTTATGAGATGGCGCTGGCGGTTTGTGAGTCGGACGGTGAGGTAAATGCGAGCGAGAGGGAGTTTTTGGACGAGTTGAAGGGACTGCTGGCGTTGAAGACGGAAGATGCGGGGGCGGTCGAGAAGGAAGTGGACGAGGTGGCGCTGGCTCCGGTGAGTGTGGTGCCGCCTCCGTTGCCGGTTGCGGCTGCCGGGCCGGAGAATGGCGGGATGATTTTGAAGTATGCGATTCTAAATGGGGCGCTGGAGTTGTTGCCGGAGACGTTGGCGACGATGGCGATTATTCCGATGCAGATGAAGATGGTGTATCGGATCGGCAAGACCCATGGGTTTGAGCTGGACCAGTCGCACATCAAGGAGTTTTTGGGGACGATTGGGGTTGGGATGGGATCGCAGGTGATGGAGGGTTTTGCGCGCAAATTGATGCAGGGATTCGGCAAAAAACTGGGCGGCAAGATGGGTGGGAAGGTGGCCAATCAGTTGACGGGTTCGGCATTTTCTTTTGCGTCGACTTATGCGTTGGGCAAGGTGGCGGAGAGTTATTATGCGAGCGGGCGGAAGCTGGATGTGGCTTCAATCAGGGGAATGTTTGGGCCAATGAGGGACCAAGCCGAGCAGTTGCACGGGAAGTATCTGCCGGACATTCAGGCAAAGGCCGGGGAGTTGACACCGTCGAAGATTTTTTCGCTGGTGCGGGGTGGGGAGGTTTGAGGGGGCGTTGGTGGCGATTGCTAGTGATTCAGCAGATTATTCGGGCCTCTTGTCCAGTGCATTAAGAATCTGCTCGGCAAGATCGCGAAAGTCTTCGCCACTGTCCTTCGCACTTTTAGAATGGGCACCAATTGCTCCATCAGAGGGTTTCAACTTGAAGATCGGTTTGCGTGCTTCCATCGCCATTGGCATCAAGCTCCGGTAATGTTTTAAGAGGCCCAGGCAATTTGGGTCGTCAACCGTTGAAGTGATGGAGTTGGGGGGCAGGCTCAAAACTTTTTCTCTAAACGTCGAAGGTATTTTCCTGGCCCACTTTTCATAGGCCCAAACAGGTTTGCTGTCGCGGATCCCAAACTGAATCACGACATAACCCAATGGCTGCATTGTCGCTTCGGGGAGGAGCAGATCGGGTGCAGGATTTTGTGTGAGCCGAATTCGCCAGTCTTTGCGCCAAGTGGTGAGCGTTGGCCCGAGGTTTCGAAGACCTTGGATGGAGAAAAGGTCGGGAGCCAGGGGGATTACGACGGCATCGGCACAAATGAGTGCAGCGCGATTGATGGCTCCGAAATTAGGTCCCACATCGACGAGCACAAGGTCAGCTTCAAAACTATCGGCCGCTTGGCGGATAATCCGATACAGCGAACTGGTGACGCGGAATGCGGGCTCCTGTCGATCCAGACACTTGCCCCAAGCTTCAGAAAGGTTCGATTCAAAGTTGGAGAGGTTCAGGTCTCCAGGGATGAGGCGAATATTGGAGGAGATGTGTTGAAAGGGGGTGGGGCCGATGTCGCCGAGACCGCGAATAATGGGGGTAAGCGGTGCCATGATGCTCTGATCCTGGGCGTTGTCTGGATCCCACAATTTTTCGAGTTCCGGTTCGGTGAGGAACATCGAAGTCAGGTTCGCCTGAGGGTCGAGGTCCGCGACAAGGACACGTTTACCCATTTCGGCCAACATCCACGCGAGGTGATAGAGCAGCGTGGTTTTTCCTACGCCGCCCTTGTTGTTGAAGAAGGCAAGTGTCTTCATCGCTGCAGGTGCTTCGGAATAATGGCGAGGAAGTGACTGGATTGATAGTCGAAACTGGGTGGCGGACTTTGGTTGTCGTTGAGTGCACGTTGGGCACGGGCGATGCCGCGCCCGAAGCGATTCACATACCCTAGGGTGTGCATAGCCTCGGCGATGATCGGATTTCGGTAAGCATTGACTCGAGGGAAATTCTCGGGGGAGGCGTCTCCATACAATCCACCGGGGTTCTGAATCTCGATGCGATCGTTAAATTGGTAAAAACGAATCGGGCTGGTCGACTGATAATCCCTGTGCAGCACGGCATTCATGAGCAGTTCGCGAACTGCCTCGGGCGGGAAGTCGAAGACCGCTTGTTCGCGTAATTCTGAAACCGCCACAGGTCGTTGGGTGAATCGGCCTTTGAGAAAGCTATCCAATTCAGACAGGAGTGTGATGAGGCTACCTGTGAAGGTTTTTTCTGCCAGCACGGTGTCGGCAAGTTCGGGGCCGTCGTATTGGACGAACTGCACTTTTGCGCCGGGGAAGAGGTCTAGGGGATCATAAGCGAAGACCAGCATGCCAGCATTGGTCGGGCAGTTGCGTTTGAGGTTGTAGAAGCGCAGCGCGGCAAGCTGTTCAGGAAGGTCCCTGTGGTTTTCTGCAATGACTTCCGCCGCGATGGCTTGCGGGCGGTAAGTGTGACGAAATGTTTCTGTATCGAGGCGTTCAAGATCACCTTCTGGGCAAGGTGTAACATCGAACGTCCGAAAATTTGCGGTCCTACGTTCGATCAGAACTCGTTCTTCTGATTCGCTGGCCACGCCCTTTCGTGGGCCGATCCGAATGTGGGTGCGTCCTTTGTATCGCACGGGTGGCATATCATTTGGGTGCACTTCCACCACGATGACTTCACCGTCTCCGCCTGGATGCGGCACACGGCTTACATTCATAACGGGGAGGGGCATGATGGCACCATCGGATCGGAGGCCCACCAGTTTTTCAAGCATTTCGGTGGATACCGACAGGCGATAAGCTGGGTTGTTCTCGTCAATGCCGATAACCAAATAACCCGCGAGGCCCCGACCTGCCATGTCGTTGGAAAAGGCGCAGATGGCTTCACGAAACTTCTCGTTGTCCTGGGCCGCTCGAGTGAGCTCAACACGGTCTGCCTCGCCGCTTGAAATCAATTGCCTTAGGTCTTCGGATGTCATGTGCTTGAAGTCCACCATAGCGGGATTTGTTGAACATGATAGGATGATTGCATCCATTGTGTCCCGCGACACGCTGCGGAATTGGCTAATGACTTACAGGATCAACATGCAGTCGCCGTAGCTGTAGAAGCGGTATTTTTGTTGGATGGCTTCTTGGTAGGCGCGGAGGATGAGGTCTTTGCCGGCGAGGGCGCTGACGAGCATCAACAGGGTGGATTTGGGGAGGTGGAAGTTGGTGATGAGGGCGTCGATGACTTTGAATTGATACGGCGGGTAGATGAAGATGTTGGTGCTGCCGGTGTCGGGGATGAGGCTGCCGTGTTTGGCGGCGATGCTTTCGAGGACGCGGGTGGCGGTGGTGCCGACAGCAATGACGCGGTTGGCGGCGTTGATCTCGGCGGCGGATTCGGAGGTCAGGGCGTAGTGCTCGGCGTGCATTTGGTGGTCTTGCACGTTTTCGGCTTTGACGGGTTGGAAGGTGCCGACGCCAACGTGGAGGGTGACGAACGAGTGGGGGATTTGGCTGAGGATTTCAGGGGTGAAGTGGAGGCCGGCGGTGGGAGCGGCGATGGATCCGTCGTGTTGGGCGAAGACGGTTTGGTAGCGGGGTTTGTCGTCGTCGCGATCCTCGCGGTGCATGTAGGGAGGGAGGGCGAGATGCCCGTGTTGGTTTTCGTCGATGGGGTGGTCGAAGGTGAGGTCGCGGTCGCCGTTCTCGTGGATGAAGGTGACGGTGCCGGTGGAGGGGCCGATGTGAATGGTATCGTTGAGGCGCAGTTTGCGGCCGGGCTTGACCATGCAGCGCCAGTGGGTGGGGGTGATGGCTTCGAGGCGGAGAAGTTCTTTGGTGCCGTCGTTGGAGAAAAAGCGGGCGGGGACGACGCGGGTGTTGTTGAGGACGAGTCGGTCGCCGGGTTGGATGAATTGGGGGAGGTCGGTGAAGTGGTGGTGGGAGATGGTTTGGCGGGCGCGGTCGACGACGAGCATGCGCGAGGCGGCACGATCGGGGAGGGGCTCACTGGCGATGAGTTCTTCGGGGAGGTGGTAGTCGAAGTCGGAAGTGAGCATGAAAGGCTAAAGGATAAAGGATAAAGGCTGGGAAAGATGGGCCCGATCTAAGTGGGTGCGGCTCTTGTTTTAGACTTTCGCCTTTATCCCTTATCCTTTTCTTAAATGGTCATGGAGGAGTAGCCGCCGTCGACGACCATTTCGTGGCCGGTGATGAAGGAGCTGGCTTCGTTGGAGGCGAGAAGAAGGGCGGCGCCGATGAGTTCTTTGGCTTCGCCGAAGCGGGCGGCTGGGGTGTGACCGAGGATCTTGGCGATGCGCTCGGGAACGAGGACTTTTTTGTTTTGCTCGGCAGGGAAGAAGCCGGGCACGAGGGTGTTGACGCGGATGCCGAGCGGGGCCCATTCGCGGGCGAGGTTTTTGGAGAGGTTGTGGACGGCGGCTTTGCTCAGCGAATAGGTGAAGACGCGGCTGAGGGGGACCAATCCGGACATGGAGCCGAGGTTGATGATGCTGGCGGGGATTTGGTTTTCGACAAAATATTTGCCGAAGACCTGGCAGGCGAGGAAGACGGCTTTGGTGTTGATGTTGATGATGCGGTCGTATTCGTCTTCTTCGATTTCAAGAAATGGAGTGGCGGAGTTGACTCCGGCACCATTGATGAGGATGTCGCATTTGCCGCTTTTGGTGAGGACTTCATCAAGGACACCCTGGATGGCAAGTTTGCTGGAGGCGTCGGCGGCGATAAAATAACCTTTGCCTCCGGCGACGGTGATGGCGGCGAGTCGACGTTCGGCTTTGGCGGGGTCGCGTCCGACGATGACCACTTCGGCTCCGGCTTCGGCGAAGCCTTCGGCGATGGCGCCACAAAGTTCACCGGTGCCGCCAATGACAACGGCGGTGCGGCCTGCGAGGGAGAAAAGGGAGCTCATATAGGAAAGGATAAAGGATAAGGGCGAAAGGCTAAAACGGATGAACGGCTATCCAAGCGGGGGATGGAGGGGGGTTCAACTGGAAATTGAGGCGGTGATGTTTGTGGTTGAGGTGTCGGGGGGATGGGTGGAGTGTTTGGGATTGGATGATCGGTTATCTGCTGACGTTTTTGGCGGGGATTTTGTTGGGCGCGAGTGCGCTGTCGTTGTGGCTTTTGCTGAGGTTTCTGGGCGAGTTGAAGCGGGCGCGGGTGGTGAAGGCTTCGGAGGTGTTCGCGGGAGCGCCGGGAGAGAAAGATCTGGCGGCGCTGGCGGCGGTTGGGGCTTGCAAGAATCGTTTGAGGTGGAGTCGGGAGTTGAATCCGGAGTGGTTGCTGCCGTTGCTGGATGAGATTCCGCGTTTGGTGAGGGAGATTGCGGAGATCTATCATCCGGAGTCGCCGGAGCCGTTGCTGGCACCGGGGTTGAGTCATTTCACGCGGGCGACGGAACTGGCGGCGGCGGATGTGACGCAGTTTTTGCAGCAGCGAACGATTGGCCGGC
Source organism: Phragmitibacter flavus (assembly GCF_005780165.1). Classification (NCBI taxonomy): domain Bacteria; kingdom Pseudomonadati; phylum Verrucomicrobiota; class Verrucomicrobiia; order Verrucomicrobiales; family Verrucomicrobiaceae; genus Phragmitibacter; species Phragmitibacter flavus. The sequence goes on from NZ_VAUV01000021.1 coordinate 43,865, forward strand.
TGGTGGATGTGAGTGCGCACAAGGCGCTTCGGGTGTGGGAGCGGGGGCGGGGCTTTGTGAATCACCGCACGATGCAAAGTTTGGGGAAATGGTATAAACGGGCGTTGCCGGTTTGGCAGGTGTTGAGTTTCAAGAGTCCGCTGACGTGGGCGTCAATGGCGGTGAACAACGTGGCGACGCGGACCTTGCAGCCGGCGATTGTGGATATTGTGGCGCGGCGCGCGGTGGAGTTGTATAGCGGCCGGGTGGCGGCATCAATGGGGGACGGGGAGGTGGTGAAGTGAAAAGGGGGGAGGATAAAGGATGAAGGCGGGTGGGGTGGATGGTTGTGCGCTCAGTCAACTTATCGTGGGGAGGTGGGCGTGGAGCCGTTCGGTTGACAGGCAAAATGCCTGACACACCCACAGGCTGCAAGCCTGTGTCACGTTACCTTTGGACTTTGGCGTCGCCGCCTTGGGCGAGTTTTTGGACTTCGGCAAGGGTGGCCATGCTGGTGTCGCCGGGGGTGCTCATGGCGAGGGCTCCATGGGCGGCGGCGAGGTCGAGGGTCAATTGTGGGGATTGATTGGTAAGGGAGCCGTAGATGAGGCCGGCAACGAATCCGTCGCCGCCGCCGATGCGGTCGAGGATGTCGAGTTTGGGGTAGTTACGGGCGCGGAGGAAGGTGCCGTTGATGTAGGCGAGGGCCCCCCAGTCGTTGACGGTGGCGGTGTGGACGCGGCGCAGGGTGGCGGCGACGGTGTGGATGTTGGGGTATTGGGCACGCATGGTTTCGATGGCTTGGGATAAGGCATCGGCTTGGGCGGAGAAGATGTCGGTGGGATCGTTGTTGGCGGCAAGGGCGGCGGGTTCGCTGTCGGTGAGGACGCCGAACATGACGTCGATATGCGGGGCGAGGCGGTGGTTGAGGGCTTGGGCGGCGGGGAATCCGCCGCGTTCCTGCCAGAGGGAGGGTCGGTAGTTGAGGTCGTAGGAGACGGTGACGCCATGGCGTTTGGCGGCGGCGCAGGCTTCGATGGTGAGCTGGGCGGTGGTTTCGGACAGGCCGGCAAAGATGCCGCCGGTGTGGAGCCATTTGCAGGCACCGTCGGCGAAGAGGGCGTCCCAATCGTAGTCGCCGGGTTTGAGCTGGGAGGCGGCGGAGTGGCCGCGGTCGACGCAGCCTTTGGCGCCGCGGATGCCGAAGCCGCGTTCGGTGAAGTTGATGGGGTTGCGGACGGCGCGTCCGATGCCGTCGTAGGGAACCCATTTGATGTGGGTGGTGTCGACGCCGCCCTGGAGAATGAGGTCTTCGAGAAGTCGACCGATTTCGTTGTCGGCAAAGGCGGTGAGGACGCCGGTGCGCAGTCCGAAGCAGCGGCGCAGTCCGCGGGCGACGTTGTATTCGCCGCCACCTTCCCAGGCGCTGAAGCGACGGGAGGTGCGGATGCGGGATTCACCGGGATCGAGGCGTAAAAGGACTTCGCCGAGGGCGAGCAGATCGAGGGACGGTGAGGTTGCGGTGGAAGACATGGGAGGGGAACAAACCCAGTTCAGGGCGGGTGGCAAGGGACAAGGGGGATTTTGGTCGCGGGCGGGCAAGCGAGCGAAGGTGAATAATGGTGGCATGAGTGGGACAGGAATGTCGCTTCTCCTATTTTGAGAGGGGGTTTTTGAACATGACAAGGGGGGTATGAGGAGCTGTTTGCCGAACTGGATTGTGCGCATTTTGCGTTTTGATGCCCCGCCGTTGTCCCGGAGGGGTGATTGCAGAAATATTGGTGGGCGAATTAAGCGTATTTCTGTAAGTTAGACAAAGAAGTAGGGCCACTTACTCGATAACAGAAACAATCGAAGTAAGGACCAGATGAAATGTAGGGAACACTTACAATAAGGATAAGTTGGGGTAGTTGAGTTGAGTGAAGTGCGGGCGATTGGCTAAGAACAGATTTTTAAGCTGGTTCGAAGTTAGGGCAGTTAATCTCAAACGAGGGTTATTTTATTTATTTATGAAAACAAACAGGTTGGCTGGCAATACGTTGGGCTGGAGCTGGTTGGTGATTGGTATGTTGGGTGCGGGGTTAAGTCTTGATCTGAAGTCGCAAACGGTGTCTTTGGGGACGGCGGAAAATTTCGCCGTGCTGGGGGCGACGACGGTGACCAACACGGGGGCGTCGGTTTTGAATGGTGATCTCGGGGTGAGTCCTGGAACAGCCTTGACGGGTTTTTTTGCTGTGGATGGGGGGCCCGGAGTGGTGAATGGATCAATCTACTCTGCGGGGGCGGAGGCCTTGCAGGCGCAGGAGGATGCTGAAGACGCATTCGATGCGATTGCCGCCATGGCGTTCACTACGGATTTGACGGGGCAGAATCTGGGTGGCTTGACTCTAACTCCAGGGGTTTATCATTTTGATACTTCGGCGCAGTTGACGGGGAATCTGACCTTGGATGGAGTGGGTGAGTATATCTTTCAGATTGGCTCGACCCTGACAACGGCGTCCAATGCATCGATCACGGGAATCAACGGGGCGGATGCGAGCCAGTTCTTCTTTAATGTGGGTTCGTCGGCGACGTTGGGGACCGGAACGCAGTTTGCGGGGACGATTCTGGCGTTGACGAGCATTACGCTAACGACGGGGGCCGACATCGATTATGGACGGGCTATTGCGTTGAACGGGGCGGTGACGATGGATACGAATTTCATCAATGCGGTGCCTGAGCCATCTTCCGCGCTGCTGGTGGGTGGGGCGTTGATCTATTTTGGCATGTTCCGCTCACGCCACAGCATGGGCAGTTGAGGGGTCAATTCTGCAAGGATTGCGTTGGATTGGTCAGCAGGGGGTTCTACCTCCGGCTAACGGTTAAGGAGTTAATTGCGCTCGTTGAAGCGGCGTTCACTGACGTCAACGGGGGCGCCGTTTGGACCGGAGGTGAAGGTGCCGAGGCCGTTTTCGCGGGTCGAGGAACGGAACTGGGCATCGTCGGTGAAGACGGTGACACCATTGGGGCCGCGGACGAGATAGACCTCGCCGAATTGCTCGATGCGAACGGTTTTGCCGGCGATGTCGATTTTGGCGCTGTCGAGGCTGACGTTTCCTGAGAATGAGACGCCGCCGTTGCTGCCTTCGGCGTAGAGTTTCATGACTTGTTCGGCATTGAGGTGACTGTTGCCAATGTTGATCCAGCCATTGGTGCCGAGAACCTGGACTTTAAGGGAGTCGGAGTAGATGCTGGAGTTATTGATGTTGATGCTGCCTTGTTGGGCGATGAGTTCGGCGGCGGTATTGGTGTCGATGCTGGTGGATTCGTATCCGCCGTTGATGGTGATGTCGCCCTCGAGGGTTTCAAGTTTAAGCAGAGCATCGGGGTTTTCCGCAAAAGCGCGCAGGACACCGGAGCTGGAAATGTTGATGTTACGGCGGGCGGTGAGTCGGAGGTTTCCACGAGATCCGACGTCGGCGTCAACATTGATGTCGCGTCCTGCCTGGGCGTCGATGTTGTCGGCGCGAATCCACGGGGAGTAGTAGTATTCGGAGTCCGGCGTATTGATGTTGATGTCGCGTCCGGCGCTGAGGAGGAGGTTGGCGGACCCAAATTCGTCGTCGGCGACCCTGAAACTGCTGCCCTCGCTTTCACTTTCACCTTCACCGGGGCCGAGATAGATGTCGGCGTTGATGTTAATGTCGGAGGTGGGGCTGGCGGCGATGAGGGCGAGGCTGGTTGTGCCTTCAAAGTTGATGAAGGTTTCGGGGCCGATGTTGACGTTGCCGTTCTGACTGTAGAGGGTCAGATTTTGGAGGTCTGAATAGTAGAGTTGCAGACCGTATTCTTCGGCATCCCTGCCGTCGCCGATGAAGGAATCATTGTTGACGGAGACGTCGCCGACGGCGGAAAGAATGACGTTGGGAGTTTCGACGATTTCGAAGTTGGGGCTGCCATTGATGATGAGGTCTTCGAATTTGAAGACTGCCCAAGGTTTGCTGGAGAGGTAGGTGTCGACGCGCGGGTCGGCGGGGTTGAGGTCGAGCGGGGTGGCGGTGTCGAAGGCGAAGTTGGGGAAGGGTTGTTCGCCGTTGTAGGTGGTGCCCTGGGAAACCAGCGCGTTGCCGGTGATGCTGTTGAAGGCGGTGATTTGGGGGTTGGTGCGGATGTTGGCGCTGCTGTTGAGGACGCTGGTGCCGGTGATCAGGCCGACGGAACTGCCGCCTCCGCCGGGGATCTCATCGCCTGGGGTGCCGCCGCCGGGGACGGTGGGTTCGGGAGGGGTATTTGGGGTGTCAGGCTCGGTGCCTGGTGGGAGGGTTGGGACGGACTTGAGGACATCAATGTAGGTGTTGCTTTCGATGGCGATCTGAGTGCCGCGACCAGGAAGGTAGAGTCGGGTCCCTGCGAGTTCGCCGTTTTTGAGTTTCTTTTGCTGGTCTTTGACGGCGTCGGCAACTTGCTGGTGGTTGGGCATCCATTCTTCGTCGCCGCTGATGAGTTTGGAGGTTTTGAGGAGGCGGGCGAGATCGATGTCGACGGGTTCAGGGATGGTGTCGCTGTCGGTCTGCATGACGATCATTTCGCCGGCTTTGACGGTGCGGAACTTGGAGGGGTCGTTATTGAAAAAGAGGTCGACCTCGCCCTCAATGACGATGAGTTTGATGAAGCCGTCGGGGAGGTATTCGAAGAGAACCGTGGTGCCGGTGACGGCGGCGGTGACGGCGGCGGTGCGAACTTTGGCTCCGCCGATTTTTTTGGGGACCTGGAGCAGCATGACGCCCTGGTCGAGGTCGATGGTGCGGGCTCCGGCGCGGAGGGTGAAGCGGGAGTTGGCACCGAGCCGGGTGAGGGATTTGTCGGGGAATCGGAGTTCGGCGCGGGAGGCTTCGCCGGTGGTGACGGAACTGATGCGGTCGATGGTCTCGCCGACGTTGGCGTTGCGGACGACGTCGTCGGATTTGACGACGCTGACCTTGTTGTGAAGACGGGTGATTTCTGCGGTGTCGTAGTCGGCGGCTCCGAGAGGGAGGGTCGATGCGACAATGGCGAGAGCGAGAATGGGGAGGATGCCGGTTGGTTTCATGGCGGTGACGGGTCGGTCGGTTAGAAGCGGAATTTCAGGGCGATGGAGGGGCCGGCGATTTGGGTTTCGTAGTCGAAGACATCGCGGCTGCTGCGGTTGATGGCGTAGTTGTAGTGGGCGCTGAGTTCGAGGTATTCCTTGGGCCGCCAGGTGAGGGAGGCGCTGTAGGTTTGGAACCAGTCCTGACGGCCATCGAGGTTGAAGTAGTCGTAGTAGGCGACGCGTCCGGCGAGGGTGAAGATGAGGCGGCGTGTGATTTTGAAGCTGTAGGCGGCTTGTGCGGCGTATTCGTGGCGTTGGAGAAGGTCGGGATCGGTGTCGAGGGCGAAGACGGCGAGGATGTTGGTATTGAAGCTGTTGAGGCGGTCGATGAGGAAAGTTTTTTGGGCGCCGATGCGGAGGTTGTGGGTTTCGTAGATGGCGTCGTCGTCGATGTTTTGAGTGATGCGCTGGTATTGATAGTGGGCGTGCAGGATGGTGTTGGCCAGTTCGGGCAGGATGATGAGGGTGCCGAGGGTGGCGTCGCCGACCTGGTAGTCGAGGACGTCGAATTCATCGTAGAGATACCAGTGCTGGCCAATGTAGGCGTCGGCGTAGAAGCGGCTGTGGAGGCGTTTTTGCCAAGCAAGGTTGACGCCACCGTTGTAGAACCAGTCGTCGAATTTGCCGATGTCGACGTTGGCGGCGTTATCGGTCCAAAACATGCTGCTGTCGACCCAGGCGCTGAAGGAGCGGGCTTTTTCCTGGCGTTTGAGGATGAGCTGCTGACCGATGTCGTTGTCGCCGGGCGAGATGGGGGCAAAGGTGTTGTCTTCTTCGAGTTCGGCGAGGGGTTCGGTGCTGGATTCCCGAACTTGGGGTGCGACAGTTGAAGAGGTGTTGCTGGCCGCGCGGGAGGGATCCAAAAACGTTTGGGCGGGAAGGAGGCCGGGTGCCAGCGTGACTGCGAGGGCGAAGAGGTGGGTGAGTGGGAACCAGATTTTCGGTGTCATGGATTTGGCGGGTGATGGTGCGTCGCGAATGCTTGGACGTCTTTGATTCTGACGATGAAAACGGAGCCGACGAGAAAGGCATTGGTGCCGCATGGCCCGGGGAAGGGTTAAGAGGCCTTAATGGATTCTCCTACGATCGGTTGAATTAGTCCCGATCAACGGAATTGTCTGCTACTTTTTTGCATCAAATTTTGTGATAGGGGGTATAGGAATTTTTTTACCATGGCACGTAAATCTTTGGCAAACGGGACGGGCTTGTCTGACTCGGTCAGTCAGACGGTGGTTTTGCCGGTGATTTTTGGGGTGGGGCTGTTGCTGGCTCTCGGCTATGGATGGTTTGGTGACCGGGGCTGGCTGGCGTGGATGGATCGTCAATTTTTGGACGAGTTTCATCGACGGGGGGTGAAGGCGGTGGAGCGTGAGGATGTGGTGATCTTGGGGATTGATGATGCGAGTTTTAAACTGGACGGGCTGTGGCCGGAGGAGATTGAGGAGTCGGTGGCGTTGAAGGCGATGCAGAGACCGTGGCCGTGGTCGAGGGTGGTATGGGCGGAGTTGCTGGAGCGGATGTTTGCGGCAGGGGTGAAGGTGGTGTTTTTGGATGTGACATTTAAGGGGCCATCGCTGGACCCGGCTGAGGATGAGCGGTTGCGGGAGGTGTTGCAGAAACATGCGGGGAAGGTGGTGTTGGGAATGAATTTTGAGGGATCGTCGGCGTCATTGTCGGCAGGAAGCAGGATCAGGCTGACGGGGCCGCCGGAGTCGATCTGGGAAAGTGGTGAGGGCCGCTGGGATGGGCCGGTCCATCTGAATTTTTGGGCCGAAGGGGAGGTGGTGCGGAAGGTGTCGTTGCTGGCGACGTTGGAGGAAGCGGAGTTGAAGGATTATTTGGGAGCAGTGGGAGATTATGGCGGCATGTCGGTGGAGGAGGCGGAGAAGGTCGGTGACGAGCTTGAGGTGGAGATGGCAAGGGTGAATCCGCAGGATGGGATTCCTTCGGTGGCGATGTGGGTGGCAAACAAGGTCGGTGCCGGGGGTGCGGAACTGGAGTTGAGGGAGCCGCGGTTTCGGTTTGCCGATGCGGGGGCCTATCCGCCGGTGTCCATTCACGAAGTGTTTGTGGAGAGTTTGTGGGAGTCGAATTTTGGATCGGGTGAGGCATTTCGTGACAAGGTGGTGTTTGTCGGGGCGACGGCGTCGGTGATGCAGGATTTTCATTCCACGCCGGTGGGAAGGATGGCGGGGGTGCAGTTGCATGCGCATGCACTGGCGGCGGTGATGGATCGGAATTTTTTGAAGGAGGCTCCGCGTTGGTGGCCATTGGCGGGCGTTGGGATGGGGATGTTGCTCTCGTGGGCTTTGGTGACATTGATCAGGCAGCCGGTGGTGTGTTTGCTGGTGTTGTGGGGGGTGAGCGTGGCGCTGCTGGTGGGGGCGTGGTGGGCGTTTGATGGGTTGTCGATGGAAGTGAGTCCGCTGCCGGGTGGGTTGGCGCTGAACCTTTGCGGTCTGGCAGGGTTGTCGGGAAATTACCTGACACAGATGCGCGAGAAGAAGAAGTTACGAAGGTTTCTGGAGCGATACACGTCGCCAGAGTTTGTGAAGGAGATGATGTCGGACAGGGAAGGTCTCTACACGATGCTCGGTGGTGCGGAGCGGACGGTGACGGTGTTGTTTTCTGACGTGCGGGGGTTTACCAGCATGGCGGAGGAGATGAGTCCGGCGGACATGGTGAAGCAGTTGAACGAGTATCTCAGCAGCATGGTGGAGCAGGTGATTCGGCATCGTGGGTTGGTGGACAAGTTCATTGGGGACGCGGTGATGGCGTTGTGGGGAAGCACCCGGTTGTTGCAGGCCGAGGGAGGTCGCAGGGAGGATGCGCGTCAGTCGGTGGAGTCAGCGTTGGCGATGCGGGCGGCGTTGACGAGGTTGAATGAGCAATGGCGGAAGCGGGGCATTGCGGAGTTCAAGATTGGGATGGGGATTCACCAGGGCAATGTGGTGGTGGGCAACATTGGATCCGCAGCTCCGTATGAGAAGATGGATTTGACGGTGATCGGCGACAGCGTGAATCTGGCCTCGCGGCTGGAGGGGGTGACCAAGGAATATGGGGTGGATCTGGTGATCAGCGGGACGGTATGGGAGTTGGTGAAGGACGAGTATTTGTGTCGTTCGGCGGACCTCGTGAGGGTGAAAGGCAAGGTATTGCCGGTGGAGGTTTTTACGGTGATCGGTCCGATGGTGACAGCGAGGCCGCCGGGATTGAAGGATTATGAAAAGGGGATCGTGAGTTATCGAGAAGGGAAGTTTGTTGAGGCGCTGGAATGGTTTGGAAAGGCGCGTGAGGCGGGCCTGGATGATGTGTTGACGTCGACTTATATTTCGCGGTGCGAGGCGCTGATGGCATCGCCGCCGGAGAAGTGGGATGGGGTTTTTGTGATGACGAAGAAGTAGGGCGGAATCGCATGGAGCCTTCACGCAATTTTCACGCTTTCCTGCTTGTTTTGTGGGGCGTGGGCTGGGATGCTTGATTCGCATGAAAATTTTCTCCTTCCTGGTGGCGCTTGCTAGCGTTTTTTCGCTTTCAAGCTGTGTGGAACTCGGTTCGCTGATCACGGTGAACAAAGATGGCAGCGGCACGATTGAAGAAACAGTGCTGTTGAGTGCTCAGTTGAAGGCGATGGTGGCTTCGATGCCGCCGGGTGCGGGGGATGGCGCGGGTGCGGCGGGGAATCCTGCGGCGGCGTTGAGCGGTCTGGTGCCTGATAAAAAGAAGGCGGATGAGAATGCCTTAAAGTATGGCGAAGGGGTGACGGTGAAGAGCGTGGATGAAGTGACCCTGCCGGATGGCCGGGGCGGGGCGAAAGTGACTTATGATTTTGCTGACATCACCAAAGTAAAATATCATCCGGGCAAGGAGGAGGCCGAGAAGGAGGGGGTGGAGCAAGAGCCGGTGACTTTTGGGTTTTCTGGCGGCGAACTGACCATCAACATTCCTCAAGGCAAGACGGGTGAGACCATTGAGAAGCTGGATGAGGAGCAATTGAAGAAGGCGCAGGAGATTGATCCGGCGCAGATGGCGATGATGAAACCGATGTTCGCGGGCATGCGCATGTCGTTTGCGGTGAAGGCGGCTTCAGGGATTGCCAGCACGGATGCGGCGCATCTGGACGGCGATACGGTGACCATCATGGACATGCAGGTGGACAAACTTTTTGACAACCCGGAGAGCTTCAAAAAGTTCGCGGCGATGATGGAAGAGCAGTCGGAGCCAGATCCGAAAAAGCTGGCGGAGCAGTTCCGTGGGGTTGAAGGCATCAAGGTTGAGGAGAAAGAAATAATCTCAATCAAGCTGAAGTAATTTGAAATCCATGCCGGTGAATGGTCGGTGTTTGAACGGGCCTTCACCGGCGTTTTTGTATCTGGATTAAATGGATAAAAATTATGTCAATAAGCACTCGAAAAGGCGATGAAGGGGAGACGGATTTGCTGTTTGGCTGCCGGGTGAAGAAGGATTATCCGCGTATCGAAGTGGTGGGGGCGGTCGATGAGTTGAATGCAGCACTGGGGTTGTTGCGGGTGTCGGCGAAATTTGAGATGAGTCAGCGTGAGGTGCCAAAGTTTCAGGAGACGTTGATTACCTTGATGGGCGAACTGGCGACGCCGGTGGGATCGGAACACCGGTATGAGGAACGCTTCGGCGGGAGTGTGAATGCGGACATGGTGAAGCATCTGGACGACTTGGTGGCCGAACTGGAGGCGATGGGAGCGCTGAAGATCAAGGGTTGGGCGCTGCCGGGGGCGGCGGGGGTGATGTCGGGGGCTTACGCGGACTTGGCGCGCACGGTGTGTCGTCGCGCCGAGCGGGCGGTGGTGGGGCTTGAGGGAACGGAAGAGGCGGTGCCGAACGGTGAGATCGTGAAGTATTTGAATCGCCTGTCCGATGTGCTGTGGTTGCTGGCGCGGATGGAGGAGAAAGGCGGGGGAGAGGAATCATCGTGAAGGTGCTGGCGCAGGAACTGGGGTTGTTCATGCTTGGAGAAAAGAGCGACGGAGAGCTGTTGCTGGAGGTGGAGTGCGGGACAACGGCGGTGTTTACGGTGGCAGTGAAGTTGAACGATGAGGAACGGCTAGGGTATGAGTCGGGTGGGGTGGACTTCATCAAGCCACTGGCCTGGAAGGTCCATGATCGACCGGATGACTATTTGCGGCGGTAGGTTTATCGTCATCCTCACTCTGCGTCTGCGCGGCATCGAGTTTTGTGATTTAGCCGCACAAAGGGAATCTTTGATCACCTAATGAGCTGGCGTAGCCCACCAACCAACCCATAAAAATTGCCAGTTTCACGAATGAGCATGGCATGGAGGCATCGATCAATGATCCATCCGGCGAGGATCTCCGTCCCAACGGGACGACTCATAAAAGCCCGGCACAGGGTGCCGGGTTGCGGTCGAGGATCGGGTAGCGTCCTGCATGGACGCTTCATGCGGAGTGCGTGTGCCGACCCGTGTGCGCATGAGCCGTCCATTCAGGACGCTCACCCTAATGACTCCCTTACCCGGCACCCTGTGCCGGGCTAATATGAATTGTCCCGTTGGGACATAAAAAGCAATATCAGCGCACCCCGTCCGCATATCCAGGGAGTCGTTTGTTATTGGGCGGTCCGTTTTTGTTTTGCGGGAAGGAGGGATTTGACGAGGTCGGCCAGCGCACACCACAACCAGGCGAAACCGAACAGGCCGACAACCCAGGTGGCATAGGTGAATTGTTGACGGGCGAGCTGGCTTGGGCGTTTGCCCCAGACGATGACCGGCGCACGGGGAGCACTTTGAAGTTGGTGGCGGGATTCGGCTTTGAGGATGGCACCTTCGGATGGGCGGGGGTTTTCACGAGTGGGGCGAATGATGGTTCCGTGGTTGAGAGGTTGCTGCCAGCTGGACGGGGCGATGAGGTCGCCGTGGACAACCCAGGCGGGGACGGGTTGGTCACGGGTCCAACGGGATTCAGCAAGAGGGGCAATGATCGAGTTATGATGGATGGTGCCGCCTTGCCGGGTGCGGGTCGTGAACGAGTGCATGGAAGCGTATTGGGTGTGGATGATGACGTCGGTGAGTTCGGCAAACTCCGCGTCGGGATGATGCTGAACTTGGTGGATGGAAACGTGGTGCAGGTGTTCGCCGAAGAGGGCGGATCGCTGATGGCGCATGCCTTGTCCAGTGACAAAGGCGGCACCCAGACAGCCGAGGCCGAGGAGGAACATGGGTGCGCCGTGGCGTTCGAGGGCTCCGGTGGACCAGAGCATACAGACGCCTCCGACGACACCGGTGATGAGATAACCGAAGCCGCCGAGAAACCCGATGGACATGGCTCCGACGGATTGCGTGACGAGGATGACCAGGAGGCCGAGAAGCAGCTGGTGATGCCAGCGATGGAGGCCGGGTTTGGGGACGAGTCGCATGAAAGCGTAGCGATTGGATCGATAGATGCCTCAACCGGCCCATGGGAGGGTGGCGAATTCACTTTGAAGGTGTCGGCCCTGGACCCAACCGGTGAAGCCGCTTTCGGTTTGGATGAGATACCATTCATTGTCGAAGCTGACATGTTCGCGTTCGCTGGTGCGCGAGGCGGGGTCCCATAAAAGAATTTTGAACTGCGATCCCTGACGGGTGTTGGCGAGGATCTTTTTGGCGTTGCGTGTCTGGTAGACGGGGAAGGTTTTGATGACGGTGCCCTGGACGTCAATGGTGTAGAACTCCTGGGGGATGTGAGTGAGTTGAAGGTCTTGGGTGAAGACATGTTTTTCAGTTTTGTTCCAGAAACCCATCCAGTTTTTGGAGATGAGGGTGCCGTTGCCTGGAATGAGAAGTTCCCCGTGCGCTTCGATGAAACCGATTTTGGTGAGTTTGCCGTCAATTTGGGCAAAGAGAACGCTGGAGGTGAAGTCGCCTTCCTGAACGGCGGAAACCACAAGGACTTCGCGCGGGTTTTCACCCGAAACGCGGTGGGAAGTCAGGGTGATTTCGTGGGACTGGGAATCCGTAAATGTTTGGTCGAGCGGGATGGAGTCTTTACCTGTGGTCAGCAGGGTTTGCGATTGATCAGGTGAAGATTTGAGTTGGTAGGACTGCGGTTGGCCGTTGCCGCTGAGATCGGCACGGATAGGCGGAGGAAGGGATGGGGCTTGATCCTGAGCGTGTGCGGAGCAATGCGAGATGAAGGTGGCGAGGAGAATCAACCAAATGGCCAGTGTTGCGTTCATGCGGCAAATATGGTTTGGGGGATCGATGGCGCAACTGCAAGCTGGACTTTCGACTTGCGGGTTTGAAGGCCTTAGGATTCACGGGCGGGCATATATCCGGCAATGTCTTTGGCTCGTGGAGCACACAGGCATTTTCCTGGTAAGGTGGCTAATGACAACAGATTGACATCGCGTCATTTTGTGGGCATGGTATTCACATGATTCGCACGCAGATTCAATTGCCGGACGAAGTTTTTGATCGAGCTAAAAAAGTTTGTGAAGCTCGGGAAATTTCTCTCGCTGAGCTTGCCCGGCGTGGTCTGGAATACATTCTCAATGTCTATTCGGCCCCCGAAGACAGCCTGACGGATTGGCAGCCACCCAAACCTCGCCGCCTTGGTTGGAAAGGGCTAAGCGATGAGGAGCTCAAAGCCGAGGCTCAAATGACCATCACCGAGTTGACATTGAAGCGCCGCTAAACCTCATGCTTTCCATCGACACCAACATTCTTCTGCATGCCCTCAACGAAGATTCGCCGAGTCACGAAGCTGCCTATGCGTGGATCATTTCGATTCAGCGGGAGGAGAATGTGGCGATCTCTGAGTTCATCCTTGCAGAGCTTTACGGCTTGCTTCGCAATCCTGCTGTTTCAAAACATCCGCTGAATGGTGAAGATGCGGTTGCGGTCATTCAGACTTACCGTCATCATCCTCTTTGGCGTCTGATCGGTTTCCCTAGCGAAACTCGCTCTCTACATGATGACCTCTGGAAACACGCCAAATCAAAGTCATTTGCTTTTCGCCGACTATACGATGCGCGTTGCGCACTGACCATGATTGCCCAGGGTGTGACGGAGTTTGCGACGGCGAATGTTAAAGATTTCCAAAACCTTGGGTTTCAAAGAGTCTGGAATCCGTTAATCAGCGAATGAAGTTGGCCGCTATTTTTCCTCTGTGCGAGAATGTCCAACAGAGCAGAAGATTCATATTGGGAGCATCACATGCCGAATTCGGATACGGTTGCGTCGTCGTCTAGTTCATTCGCAAGACGATTGAAGTCGCCAATGCTCAATTCAGAAGGGAATGGGGCAGTGAAGTTAGGGGTGACTGCGTGTCGGGCAATTCCCGGTGCTGCCGCAAGCAGTGAGCGGAGAAAGCTTTGATTGAGAACCTCATTGAAGGAAAAGCCCGACCGCATCATTTCTTCACGCAGAAGAACCATCGTATCCGGGTCAAGGGTGACGGTCATTCTCATGCAGGCATCTTGACATGAGTTGAATCACCGTCAAGGCAGCCTCGGATTCGTGGGTGCCGCTAGAACAGATCAGGATGATGTTGGGGACAGATGCAGCGCCAATGGTCGATGGGGGGATCGAGGTGGGGGAGTGCTTGGGCGAATGGGGAGAGATGGGCTTCGAGGCGGGTGGCTTTGGTGAAGTCGGAGGGGGTGACGAAGGGTTGTTCGTTGAGGGTAATGCGGAGGGTGTTGGGGCCGCACCAGATGAAAACTTTTTCGCCGTGGAGGGTGGTCCACTTGGGTTGTTCGATCCACTGGGTGTTGGGAATCAGGGAGGGGAAGGTCTTTTGATATTCGTCGATGCGATAGGAGACTCCGGGCTGGGGTTGGGGCGGGGGTTTAGACGTGGGGTGATGAATAACGGGGATTTGCAGCAGTTGGAGTTTTTGGAGGAGTTCGTCGGGGTCCTGATAGGGAAAGACGGCGAGGAGTTCGTCGGTGTCGTTGGCGTGCCCTCCGATGGCGCGGACGTAGCGAAAGATGGTGAGCGGAGCGCAGTGCTGGCGGAGTTCGTCGGGGGTGAAGACTTCGAACAGGTAACGCTGCTGGGCTTGGGGCACGGGTTGGGAGGCGGTGGAGATTTATCGCGAGTGGGGGAGCGTAGAGAGAAATATTTGGGACGCCACGGAGGGCATGCCTACCGTGGTTTTTGATGGCCGATGGCCAATGAAAGGCTCGGGACGAGCCTTCTACCTTTAAATGAGGCCGGGGATGGAGGTGCTGGTGCTGCTGCCGAATTGGTCGGTTTCCATGCCCATGTGCTGGAGCATTTGAACGAAGAGATTGCTTAGTGGGGTGTTGTTTTTCTGGTCGAAGGCGAGGTGTTGTCCGTGCTGGAAACCGCCGCCGGCGAGGATGAGGGGGAGGTTGCGGAAGTCGTGGGAGTTGGCGTTGCCGAGGTTGCTGCCGAACAGGACCATGGTGTTGTCGAGGAGGTTGCCGTTGCCTTCTTTTTTGGCTTTGAGGTTGGTGAGGAGGGTGTTGAAGGCGTTGAACTCGGCGCGTTCGATGAGTCGGAGTTGGTCGATTTTTTCGGGGTCCTGACCGTGGTGGGAAAGATTGTGGTGGTCGATGGTGACGCCGGGGACCGGGGGGACGTCGCCGCGCTGGCTGATGAGCAGGGTGACGAGTCGGGTGCTGTCGGTTTGCAAAGCGAGGGGAAGGAGGTCGAAGAGGAGTTGCATGCGACCGATGGTGTCGGCTTCATTGGCGATGTCCTGGGGGGCGCTGGCGTCAACGTTGGGTTTGGGTTTTTGCACCCAGTCTTCGGCTTTGTGAAGACGTTGTTCCATCTCGCGGACGGAAGTAAAATATTCGTCGAGCTTTTCGCGGTCGGCATGGCCGATGCGGCTGGCGAACCGTTTGGCGTCTTCGCGGACGGTGTCCATGATGCTGCGGCCTTCCTTGAGTTTGCGCATCTGGCCGTGGACTTCGCCGGGACTGCCGTTGAGGAAAAGTTTGGCGAAGATTTTGGAGGGTCGGGATTCGCCGGGGATCATGACGCCGCCACGGGTGTAGCTTTGGCTGCTGGTGTAGTTGGTGCCGAGGACGAGGGAGGGGTAGCGGGTTTCGAAGCCGATTTTTTCGGCGACGAGTTGGTCGATGGAGATGGTGTTGCGGAAGCCGCCGAGGCCGGGGTGTTTGGCGGCGGTGAGCCAGGTGAGTTCGGAGGCGTGTCCGTCGCGTCCGGCCTGGTCGGGATGGGAGAGGCCGGAGAGGATGGTGTATTGATCGCGGTGTTGTTTAAGGAGGCTGAGGTAGGGGGTGTCGCTGTAGGCGCGACCGGTTTCGGTGGGGATGAGGTCAGGGGTGTAAAGGCCGAGGGAGTTGCAGATGGTGATCATGCGTTTCGGCGCGGTGGTCGAGCTGGCGGCGGCTGATGCGGCGGCTTGGGCGCGGGCGCTGTGGGCGGGCCACATGGCGTCGAGAAAAGGGAGGGCGAGGGAGACGCCGGTGCCGCGAAGGAAGGCGCGGCGGGAGAGAGGATTCATAGGGAAAGGATGAAGGATGAAGGATGAAGGATGAAGGCTGAAGCGAAGTGAAACTTCGCGGTCCCTTTTGGGCTATTTGGTTTGGAAGGTGGGGCTGGCGACGATTTCGTGGATGAGGGTGCGGAGGCCGCTGCCTTGTTGGGTGGTGCGGTGGAGGATTTCTTCGACGGGCTGACGGTCGGCGAAGGTGATGCCGGCGCCGGTGGCGTAGGTGAGGAGTTTGCTGGCGAGGGCGCGGGTGATTTGTTCTTGTTGGGTAAGGAGGAGTTTTTTGAAGTCGTGGATGCTGGTGAAGGTGCGGCCGTCGGGAAGGATGCCGCTGGAGTCGACGGCGGGACCGAGTTTGTATTGCCAGATGCTGCGGCCTTCGAATTTGCCGGGGGGCTGATCGCCTTTTTCCTGGGAGCGATAGCGGTCGCGATAACCGCCAATGACGTCGAAGTTTTCGAGGGCGAATCCGGGCGGATCGATCTTGCTGTGGCAGCCCATGCAACTGGCGACGTTGCGGTGTTTGTCGAGGAGTTCACGGATGGTGGTGGCGCCACGGGTGTCGGGTTCGATGGAGCCGACGTTGGCGGGTGGGGGTTGAGGGGGCTGGCCGAGGAGTCGTTTCATGACCCAGGTGCCGCGCATGACGGGGGAGGTGGTGGTGCCGTTGGCGGTGACTTTGAGGACGGCGGCCTGGGTGATGACGCCGCCGCGCGGGCTGTCGGGCGGGAGGGAGACTTTGCGGAATTGTTCGCCGCGCACGTTGGGGAGGTTGTAGTGCTCGGCGAGGCGCGAGTTCACCATGACGAAGTCGGAGTGGATGATGTTGGTGATGGGGAGGTTTTTGGTGAGGAGTTCGCGGAAGAATTCCTGGCTTTCGGTGACCATGGCGCGTTTGAGCATTTCCTCGAATTCGGGGTAGAGCCGGGCATCGGGACTGGTGGCGTCGATGCTGCGGAGGTCGAGCCACTGGCCGGTGAAGTTTTCGACGAAGGCGGCTGATTTGGGGTGGTTGAGGAGGCGTTCGGTTTGGGCTTTGAGGGTGGCGGGGTCGCGGAGTTTTTTGGCGGTGGCGAGTTGCAGGAGTTCGTCGTCGGGCAGGGAACTCCAGAAGAAATAGGAGAGTCGCGAGGCGAGGGCGTGGTCGTCGAGCGGGCCGGGTCGTTCCTCGAACATCAGAAAGGACGGGGAGGTGAGGATGGCGCGGAAGCCGATGCGCATGGCTTGTTCGAACTTGTCGCCCTGGGTGAGGGCGGTTTGAACGAGGTCGGCGTAGGGGGCGATTTCGCCGGGGTCGAGCGGACGGCGGAAGGCTTTGGTGGCGAAGCGTTCAAGGACGGGGACGACGCTGGCGGCGGGATCGGTGGGGGCAATTTCGAAGGCGCGGGCACCGGGATCTTTGGTGCGGTGTTTTTTGGGATCGAGCGGGGTGATGGGGACGTTGGGGAAGAGGTCTGTCAGGCTTTTTGGTGGCCAGGTTTCGTCGTCGAACAGGGGGCCTTCGACATCGATCCATTGCACGGCGAGACCGGTGCCTTTGAAGTCGGTGGTGGTTTCGTAGTCGGAAAGTCTTTTGCCGTCCTGGTCGCGACCGACGCCGGTGGGGAGGAAGAGCAGGTGTTCGCCTTTTTGGATGCGTCCGGTGAATTCGATTTCGCGGGGCTGGTCGGGGGGCATGTCGAAGAAGCCGAGGAGACGTTTCTCGCGGAAGTTGTTGGTGTAGAGTCGCAGGGTGACGTCGGTGCCGGCGCTTTGGTAGGCGTAGGCGGAGATGCGGATGCGGTAGTTGCCGGTGCGCTGGACGCGGAATTGTTGGAGGCCGAGCTGGTAGTCGGCGGCGGTGAACAGAACGAGGGCGTCGGGGAGGTCGCGGAAGACGACGCGTTTGCGGCTGTATTTGTCCTTGGGATTGGGGGATGGGTTGTCGGGAAGGGCGAGGTTTTCTTTGACGCCTTTTTCGTCCTTGTAGGTGTAGCGGTTTTTTTTGGGTTCGGGTTTGGCGGTGAGGTTGATGGCTTCGTCGAGCGCGGCGTCGGCGACTTCGAGGTATTTTTCCATGTGCAGCGTGGAGAGGCGGAGGCCTTCGGCGACGTTGTCGAAGCCGTGCATGGGTGGGTCTTCGGGGAGCATGTCCTTCAAGGGGATGGAGATGCCGAGGAGATCTTGCAGGGTGCGTTCGTGTTCGGTGCGGTTGAGGCGGCGGAGGATGGTGCGGCCGGTGGCGGACTGGATTTTGGCGGAGTGCTGGGTGAGGGCATTGCTGACGCGGCTGGTGAAGTCTTTGAGGGCGGTAGGCTCGGGTCGGTCTTGTTTGGCGGGAGGCATTTCGCCGTCGCGGACGCGGTCGTGGATGAGGATCCACTTGTCATAGTTGGCGCGGTTGGCAGGGTCCCAGGAGAGGGCGGTGAGGTCGAGTCCGCCTTTCTGCACGTCGGCGTCGTGGCATTCGAAGCAGTTTGACTGGAGGAAGGGCTGGAGAGGTTTGGTGGCGGCGTCGGGATTTCCTGAAGCGAGGATGGAGGAAGATGCCAGGAGGGTGGCGCCTAGAAGCAGCAGGAGGTGGACGCGTGCGAGGTTCACGAAGGGAGGGATATCGACAGGGAGGAAGTGGGCGTTCTATTAAAACGGATGAGGATGGGGAATCCTTGGGGTCGGTGAGAGGTTTTCTGAATTTGGAGAGGGCCTGGGGTTAACGGCGGGAGTTGTTCACGGCGGTTGGTAGCGAGGAGGCGTTTGAGCTAGAAAGGGAGACAGACAGGATGTCTGTCACACGCACAGACTGGAAGTCTGTGTTACGACGGGCAGGCAGAATGCCTGCCTCACCCACAGGCTGCAAGCCTGTGTCACGGACCGATTAAATGCCAAAGCCGTCGCGGTAGACTTTGTGGATGATGGCGTCGGCGTTGGGTTCGTTGAGGGCTTTGAGGTTGATGCTGTCCCATTCGATGCGTTTGTTGAAGCGGGTGGCGAGGAGGCCGACCAACAGGGCTTCGGTGAAGGGGGCGGAATAGTGGAAGCCGGAGTGGGCGTTTTCGGGTTTGTTGGCTTTGATGGCTTCGAGCCATTCCTGACGATGACCGACGGTGCAGCGGGCGATGGTTTTGGGGGGCATGTTGGCGACGAGTTCGCTCATTTTTTCTTCGGGCACAAGACGTGGGGTGCCGGCCCAGCCGGGGGCGAGGAGGACGCCTTTGTCACCGACAAAATAGATGCCGTTGTCGCCGAGTTCGCGACCGGCTTCGAACCCGGGAGGGTTGGCGGGTTTTTTGCCGCCGTCATACCAGACCATCCTGACGGGTGGTTGCTCGCCGCGGGCGGGGAAGTGATACGTGATGATGCTCCAGGCAGGGTAGGACTGGTTGTTGTTTTCAGCGTGTTCGGATTCGACCCAGTCGGGCTGGCCGAGGTCGAGGGCGTAGAAGGCGGGGTCGGCGTTGTGCACGGCCATGTCGCCGAGGGCGCCGCAACCGTAGTCCCACCAGCCGCGCCAGCGACGGGGGCAGATTTCGGGATGATAGGCGCGTTCTTTGACGGGGCCCTGCCAGAGGTTCCAGTCGAGGGTTTCGGGAGTGGGCGGGGTGTCGGTGGGGAAGGCTTTGCCCTGGCTGTCCCAGAATTTGCCGGGTCGGTCGGACCACACGTGGACTTCGGTGACTTTGCCGATGGCACCGGCCTGGATCCATTCGCGGGTGAGGCGCAGTCCTTCGCCGGCGTGGCCCTGGTTGCCCATCTGGGTGACGAGGCCGGTTTCTTTGGCGACTTCGGCCATTTTGCGCGCTTCGCCGATGGAGTGGGCGAGCGGTTTTTCGACGTAGACGTGTCGTCCGGCGCGCATGGCGAGGAGGCTGGCGGGGGCGTGGAGGTGGTCGGGGGTGCAGATGACGACGGCGTCGATGTCCTTGTGGGATTCGATGAGCTTGCGGTAGTCGGAGTGGAGTTTGGCGTTGGGGTATTTGGCGATGGTGTTGGCGGCGTGTTTGGTGTCGACGTCGCAGAGGGTGACGATGTTGGCGAGGCCGGATTTTTCGAGGTCGGCGATGACGCCTGCGCCTTGTCCGCCGACGCCGATGCAGCCGAGGTTGACCTTT
Source organism: Phragmitibacter flavus (assembly GCF_005780165.1). NCBI lineage: Bacteria > Pseudomonadati > Verrucomicrobiota > Verrucomicrobiia > Verrucomicrobiales > Verrucomicrobiaceae > Phragmitibacter > Phragmitibacter flavus. The sequence continues at coordinate 63,505 of NZ_VAUV01000021.1, forward strand.
TCACTGGGCGGGGTGAAGCCGGGTCCGCCGATGACATGACGGGGGACGAATTGGAAACCGAAGGCGGCGGCAGCGGTGCTGGTGACGAAGCGGCGGCGGGAGAGAGGGCTGTGGGCGGGAGGAGGCGTGGGCATGGACATGGGGAGGAAACGTGGGGCGGGGGGAGGGTCTTGCGGAAGTCGGAAGTTGGAAGTTGGAAGTTGGAAGTTGGAAGTCGGAAGTCGGAAGTTGGAAGTTGGAAGTCGGAAGTTGGAAGTTGGAAGTCGGAAGTTGGAAGTTGGAAGTCGGAAGTTGGAAGTTGGAAGTTGGAAGTCGGAAGTCGGAATGCGGAATGCGGAATGAAGAACGCTGAGTGCGCGAAGCGGTTGAAGTTTTTGGGAGTGTTGTATACTTGGGGAATGGATGCTGTGATTGCTTTGCCGGGGTGGGATGCACAGTTGGCGCTGCGGGAGCGGCTGATGACGCGTTCGCATGCGATGACGCAGACTTGGAGTGAGTTGCTCTTTCTACACTGGAAGTATGATCCCGAAGTGGTGCAGGCGACGTTGCCGAAGGGACTGAAGGTGGACACGTTTGATGGGGCGGCGTGGATGGGGATTGTGCCGTTTTACATGAACAAGGTGCGGCCGCGGTTTTTGCCGAGTGTGCCGTGGGTCAGTTTTTTTCTGGAGCTGAATGTGCGAACGTATGTTCGGGATGAGCAGGGAAGGCCGGGGGTGTGGTTTTATTCGCTGGATTGCAATCAACCATTGGCGGTGTGGACGGCGCGGACGTTTTTTCATCTGCCGTATGAGCATGCGCGGATGGGGGCGCTGAAGGGCGAGGATGGGACGGTGAGGTATGATTGCCGGAGGAGTGGGGCGGAGAGTGCGTCGAGGTATGAGTATCGGATTGATGCGTTGAGTTCGACGGCGGAACCGGGGACGCTGGAGTTCTTTTTGGTGGAGCGGTATTTGCTGTTTGCGAATTCACCGCGTGGGATCCGGAGCGGGCGGGTGCATCATGATCCGTATCCAGTGGCGAATGCGGGATTGGATGTTTGGGATGCGATGCCGTTGGTGCAGGCGGGGTTCAGTGATCCGGGAAGAGAACCGGATCATGTGTGTGGATCGCGGGGGGTGGATGTGCGGATTTATGGGCTGGAATAGAAAGGGAACTCGCTGAATGATTGAGAACATGTCCTCTGACGATCAAGACAGTAAGAGCGGTGTATTGTCTAACATCTTGGCACGTCCAGCCATGTATTGGGGCAATAGTGATAACCATTTTCAGAGCTTCGTAGCATTTGTCTCTGGCTATCAGATGGCGCGGGGCAAAGCGTTTCCTTTGGATAAGGGTTACCTAAGGGAGCTTGATGAGATGATCCCTGCAGATTTTCATGTGTTCGTGACGAACTATTATGGGCACGAATTTCCTTATGGGGGATTTGGGTGGACGAACTTCATCGAAGAAAACTCCTCATCGGGGACTGAAGCTTTGCAGCTGTTTTTCGAGTTGCGCGGGCTATGTCTTGAAGAACGAACAAAGAGCGAACCGACGAATGGAGGAGGTGAAATTTCCCCCGGTGAATGATCTTCAATGTTAATCGGCGAGGCCTTGGGCGTGGGCGATGATTTCGTCGTCTTCTTCCCAGAAGTTGATGAACATGGGGCGGCAACAGATTTCGCAGTCGTAGTCGTAGGTGCAGGGGACTTCGGTGATATGTGGGGCCTGGACTTCGAATTCTTCGAAGCAGGTGGGGCAGGTGACGGGGATCATATCATTCGGAGATTGGCGTCACGAATTTGCCGGGGTTGAGGAGATTGTTTGGGTCGAGGGCGGATTTGAGGCGTTGGTGGACGTCCATGGCTCCGGGGCTGATAGCTTCGGGGAACCAGCGTTTTTTGGCGAGTCCAACACCGTGTTCGCCAGTGATGGCTCCGCCGAGAGAGAGGACGTGGTGGAAGAGGCGATCCAGAGCGATTTCGGCGCGGTCGCGTTGATCGGGATCGTTCATGTCGGGGACCATGATGTTGACGTGGATGTTGCCGTCGCCAGCGTGGCCGAAGCAGGCGACGGGGAAGCCGCTTTCGGCCTGAAGATTTTCGGCGAAGGTGACGAGTTCGACGAGTTTGCCGCGAGGGACGACGACGTCTTCGTTGAGTTTGATGAGGCCGGTGGCGCGCAGGGAGTAGGAGAATTCGCGGCGCAGTTTCCAAAACGCTTCGCAGGCGAGATCGCCAATGGCGGCGGAGATGGTGAGGGCGTTGAGGGATTGGAGGAGGGTTTGCAGGGCGGCGATTTCGAGGGGGACGGCGTCGGGTTGTCCGTCGATTTCGATGAGGAGGTGGGCGTTGCCGGTGGGGACGGTGTCGCCGATGTAGTTGCGGGCGGCTTGCAGGGTGAAGCGGTCGGTGATTTCGAGGGCGGAGGGGAGGTGTCCGCTGCCGAGGATTTGCTGCACGGCGTGGGCGGCTTCGGCAAAGGTGTCGAAGCTGGCGGAGAGCATGGCGCGCAGCGGTGGGTGGGGGATGAGACGCAGGGTGGCTTCGGTGATGATGCCGAGAAGGCCTTCGCTGCCGACAAAGAGGCCGATGAGGTCGAAGCCGGTTTTGTTTTTGTGGCAGCGTCCGCCGGCGCGGAGAATGGTGCCGTCCATGAGCACGGCTTCGAGGCCGAGGACGTAGTGGCGGGTGACGCCGTATTTCAGGCAGCGGGGGCCGCCGGCGTTGGTGGCGAGGTTGCCGCCGAGGGAACATTCTTTGAGGGAGGCGGGGTCGGGCGGGTAAAACCAGCCGAGTTGGGCGGCGGCGTTTTGGAGGTCGCCAGTGATGACGCCGGGTTGCACGATGGCAAGTCCGTCGGCGGGGTTGAGTTCGAGGATTTGATTCATGCGCGCGAGGGAGAGCGCGATGCCGCCGTTGAGGGGGACGCAGCCGCCGACGTAACCGACACCGGAGCCACGTGGAGTGACGGGGATGTTGTTTTCGGTGGCGAAACGCAGGGTGGCGCTGACGTCGGCGGTGGACTCAGCGAAGACGACGGCCTTGGGGGTGTTGGCAGCGAACCATTTGTCGGTGCCGTGGATGGCGAGGGTGTCAGCTTCGACGGAGACTTGGTTGGGGCCGAGGAGTTCGGTGAGGGCGGGGAGCCAGGTGGGCGTCATGGGAGGCGTCAGAGGAAGGGATTGATGGCGCGAATGCCGCCGTAGTCTTGCTGGTGATTAAAATCTTCGGTGATGAGTTGGCTGGCACCGCTTGTGTGGGCAGCGGCTAGGATCATCGCGTCCCAAAGCGAGAGTTGCCAGCGGGTCTGAAGGGTAATTCCGAGGCGGAAGAGAGGAAGGGTGTTATCGACTATAGGCCAGAGGCTCAGATCGGCGACCACCGTATTGGCTTCGGCACGGGTGTTGCCTTTTCGAATAAAGTTGACCTGGAATTCTTGGAGGACTTGCACGCTGATGGCGGTGCAGCCGTGTTTGGCCCAGGCGTTTTCGATGATCGCAAGGGCCTTTTCTCGTTTTGGACCCGCATCCAGATCGTAGCCGTAAAGGAGGATGTTGGTGTCGAGAAAGAAATCAGCGGGCATGCACTTTGTCGCGAGTAAGAGGCTTGCCACCCAAATGATAGCCTTTGCGTAAACGAGCGAGGGCATCGTCTGGAGGAAGAGGCGATTGCGCCAGGACGGTTTGAAGCCCTTCGATCACGAGGTTTTTTATTGATGTCCCACGTTGGGCGGCAGCGATTTTGGTGCGCTGGAAAATTTCATCGGGCAGGTCGATGGTGGTCTTCATGTTGCCATATTTATGTATTTATGGCAATTGTCAATTTCGCGGTGTGATAGCAAGCTGGATTAGGTTTTTAATTATCCAAAGAGTAAGGGCATAAAGGAGACCTCCGATCCAACCGAAGAAGGTCCAGATGGTGTCAGATGGTGAATGGTCTCGATTTGGATCAAGTGATTCGAGAAGCAGGCCCGCAAAGATCAGGGAAATCCAGACGACAAGTGCCGAAAGAGGGATGGCGATCTGCCACTTGAGCTTGAAGATGATAAAAATGGGCAACACCAATGCAATGGTGAGGAAAGACCAGTCGACAAGATGGGCCATCATCAAGCGGGATTAGTGCCAGTAAACCAATTGGCCTCGGGTTGGGCGTAGGGGCGGAAGGTTTCCAGGGTGCCTTCGTGTTCGTTGTAGAGGAGGGCTCGGTGAAGGCCGAGGTCGCTGGCTTTGGGATTGTCGATGAGGCTGGCGGAGTCGTTGGCGCTCATTTGGAAGATGACGCGCATCTCGAATTCGCTGAGGGTCTTGCGGTTGAGGAAGCGGTTGACGTTGTTGTAGGTGTCGATGGTGGTGAGGACGTGGATGCCCTGGGTGCTGCCTTGGGTGAGGATTTCGGTGAGCTGCACGGCGGGATTGGCAGGGGCGTCGTCGTCGCTGAGGGAGAAGCTGAAGTCGTCTTCGGGGCGGAGCTTTTTGAATTTGTGGAGGTCGTGGATGAAGAGGTAGATGGTGGGGGTGTCGGGGTTGTTTTCGGTGTCGCGATTTTTAAGTTCTTCGGCGAGCTGGTTGATGACGGGTCCGATTTCGTGGGCGCGGGCGACGGTGACGGGGTGTTTGATTTGTTGGAAAATGGTGTCGAGGAATTGGGATTCGCGACTGTCGGGCGTGGCGCTGTGAAGGAAGATGAACTGGGCGGTGCCTTGGGGGTGCTGGGCGGCGAGGGCGATGAGGCTTAGGCCGAGCATGGTGAGGGCGGCTTCTTCGCGTTGTCCGACGATGAGCAGGTGGTTGCCGCTTTGACGATGGAAGGTGACTTCGGTGGGGCCTTTGATGGCGTTGGGGGCACCGAGCCAAACGCGGCTGCCGGTGGGTTTGGTGGTGGGTGCGGTTTTGAGGAGTCGGGCCAGGAGACGGTTTTCGCGGATGTCGGCAGGGGCGTTGCCTTCGAAGATGATGGGGGTCGGGTGATTGTCGTCGCGTTGCTCGGCGAGGGTGTGGATTTTGTCGAGATAGGCGTCGCGATCTTCGTCGTCGAGCCAGACCACCTGGAACGGGCTGTTGCCTTCAATGGCACCTGCGGCGTCGTTGTAAATGCCTTCGCCGGGTCGGGTGAGGAGACGCGGGGCGGCGTTGTTTTCGTCCATGATGAGATAGGCATCGGCTTCGTTGCACTGCAGGGCGACGCGGATTACCATCTGACCGAGGGTGGCGCGGGCGAGGGTGTAAGCGCCGCCGAGGGTTTGGGAACCGAGCAGGACGTGGATGCCGAAGGCGCGGCCCTGACGGACGATGCGGTCGAAGAGGACGGAGGCGTTTTGGGCGATCTGGTCGTCGACGGTATAAAATTCCTGGAACTCATCGATGAGCAGGAGGGTGCGGGGGATGGGTTCGGTGCCGCCGTTCTTTTTGTAACCGGCGATGTCCTGGACGCCGAGCTTGCGGAAGAGGTCGCCGCGACGTTTGAGTTCTTCGTCGACGCGCTGGAGCACGGAGAGGCCGAATTCGCGGTCGGATTCAATGGCGATGACGCGGGCGTGGGGGAGTTGTTTGGTGGCGTAGCATTTGAATTCGACGCCTTTTTTGAAGTCGATGAGGTAGAACTCGACCTGATCGGGGGAGCAATGCAGGGCGAGGTTGGTGATGATGACGTGGAACAGGGTGGATTTGCCGGAACCAGTTTTGCCGGCGAACAGGGCGTGCTGACGGGTGCCTTTGCCGATGGACAAATATTGGAGTTTGGTGGCTCCGGTGCGGCCGATGGGGACGCGCAGTTCGGCGGTGGTTTCGCTGGTCCAGTAATCGGCTTCGGGTGGGGTGATGTGGCTGAAAGGAACTTCGACACGGTTGGAGTCGATGCTGCCCTGACCGATTTTGTGAACGAGGGCGGAGGCGAGTTCGGGCGCGGGAGGCTGGTCGAGTTTGATGAGGGCGCCGGTCTGGTTGGCCGGGCGCTGTAGGAGGAATTGGTCGCGTTCCTGGCGGAGGACGATGCTGCTTTGACGGAGTTCGTCGGGGACGAATCCGTCGGGTGGCGCGGCGCGTTTGTCCCAATGGATGAGGGTGTAAACGCCGCAACGGGGTCCGGACACCGCGATGCTTTGAAGGCGGCGGACGGCGGTGTCGGAGAAACCTTCGGGGAAATCGGCGATGACGAGAAAGTGGTATTTTTCGGCGACGGAACCGGCGGTGCGGGTGTATTCGGTGATGCTTGCGGATTCGCTGCGGAGATACATCTGGATGACTTTTTCGATGTGCTCGTTGAGTTCGGCGAGACGTTCATCGATCTGGTCGCGCTGGGTCCAGATGCGGCGGTTGATGAGGGATTCTTCGTAGTCGCCGAGGTGCATCAGGCCGGCGAAGTTTTTGCCGAGTCCGACGGGGTCGATGATGGTGACGGCAACCTTGCCGGGGGGCATGGTGGCGAACAGGCGGAGGATGATTTGGTTGAGGGTGCCGGTGACGTTGGCATCGGCGGAGCCGGGGCTTTCGATGAGGAGCGAGCCGAGGGTGGGGAAGGCGAGGGCGAGGGGGGCGGTGAGCTGGGTGGGACCGGGGAGGGGAAGATGGGGCGTGTGGGGACGTTCGCCGGGTTTGAGTTCAAGATGGAACTGGCCGAATTTGATGGAGTCGACGAATTCGGTGGGCGGGGTCCAGGTGTTGGCGATGTCCGGCTGCCAGTCGGGGGTTTGGGCGGTGGGGGTGTCGTTGAGGTCGGTGAGCTGGTCAAAGGCGGGGGTGATGGCTTGCGACCATTGGTTCTGCAGGGCAAGCCAGGAGTCGGATTCGTGGGTTTCGAGATCGATGAGTTCGAGTTGCTGACGCTGGCCGAGTTGTTGGACGAGGGAGGCGGCTTCCTGATTGATGCGGTCCTGTTCGATATGGGCGGCGTTGGTGACGGCGGCGATGCGGGCGTTGAGGGCGTAGTCGATTTTGTCGTCGAGACGGGGCAGTTGGTTTTCGAGTTTGTCTTTGGCGCGCGCTTTGAAGCGGGCTTCAACTTCACTGACGTCCCCGCGTTTGGCTTCGATGGCGGTGATGGCTTCGTTGTATTTCTCCTGGAGGAGATCGTGGTCGCGTTCGAGTTTGTTGGCGAGGTGGGTGGTGGTGGCGGTGTGGAGGTCCTTGGCATGGCCGAGGGTGTCGATGAGCGGCAGGGCCTGTTCTTTGGCGGTCTTGAGTCCGGTTTGCTGGATGATGATGATGGCGAGGGCGAGGAAGAGGGCGGTGGAGCCGGAGAGGATGAGGGCGTTTTGGTCGGCGCCGAGTAGGTAGGCGAGTCCGGCGCAAAGCAGCAGGATGATGAAGAGCAGGGCGGGAATTGGCAGCTGACTGAAGAAACGGGGGAGGGGAAGCTGGCGGAATTGCTGAAGCTTGGCCTGGGCCTGGTCGAGCGTTTCGTGCAGGGCGGCGGTTTGGACGGACGGGGTGAGGGTGGAAGGGGCTTTGAGTCGGTTTTCAAGACGGCTTTTGAGGGTGCCGTAGCCGCTCAGGGCGTTGCGCGTTTGGCGAACGGTTTTGGAGAGGGATTTGTGAAGTTCACTGATCTGGGCGCTTTGTTCCTCGTGGGCGGTTTTGGCCTTGTCGAGGTCGATGGCCAGTTTTTGCTGGAGGCGGTGTTGCCGCATCTGGAGGCCGCCGAGGTAGTTTTCGCGCACCTGGCGGATGCGACGGGGCATGAAGCGGACGGATTCGTCGTGGGATTTCTCGATGCGACTGCGGCGCGAATTGTATTTGTGGGTGATTTTTTCAGTGGCGGCGTCGCGGTTGGCGTGAAGCTGGTCGCGTTGGGCGGCGAGGGCGGTGGTGAGTTGTTCGGTTTGTTGGGCGTGGGCCTGTTCGAGGGCGTGACGCTGCTGGCGGAGTTCGCGGGTGAGCTGTTCTTCCTGTTTGGCGAACTGGGCGGTGGTGCGCTTGAGGTGACCGAGGGTTTCGAGCGTGTTAGTGGCGGTGAGGTCCACAGAGTTGGTTTGATGATGATTCACAGTCTGGTTCACGAAAAGTTGGATCGGCTCTAGAATCGACGCGTTTGGGATTCTTGGACCGAATGTGTGGGCATTTGCAGGAGAAAAATCGGGGTGATTTCAGTGACAGAACATCTCTGAATACCGCCTGCTTAAGGCTAGAGCATTGCCTACGATGGAACAATGCAATTCTGCCAAGGTTCCGTGCAATAAATGACGGGGACGATTTCGGAACGGGCTGCAGAAAGTGGCTTGCTAAAACAGTGTTCTTGTGAACAGTTCAAAGATGCCGTTCACGATCAAAATCAAAGCTGCCAAAGCCTCCGGCAATGGGGCGTTCTTGGGTGTTCATGGCATTCCTACGAGCGGCGTTTACTGGTGCCTGTCCAGCAAGCCGGATTATTCGATTCGCATCCCCGCGTTTCAGTCGGACTATGGGGAGCTTTTGAAAGTTGCCCGGAAGATCTGCCGCAATCATGGCGGCTGGGTTTTTGTGGTGGACGAGAACGATACGACGCTGGTGGCGGAGGAATGGGTGGATGGGGGCGAGATCGAGCCGGAGATGGCGGGACACTGGGTCCGGCGGGAGCACGAGGCGGCGGGGTTTCGGGAGGTGTGAAGCTTATTCACAGTCTTGGCGGGCTTTTTTGAGGAGGGCGTCGATTTCGTCGATGTAGTTGCGGGCTTGATGGGTTAATGCGGGGAGTTTTTCGAGGAATTGTTGCTCGAACTGGAGGCTTTTGACGTCGGTCCAGTCTTGTTTGGTGCGTTGCCAGGAGAGGGTGAGGTGCTTGACGGCTTCGTCGAGGCTGGCGGAGGAAACGCGGGACATATCGGGAAAGGATAAAGGATAAAGGATAAAGGCTAAGGGCTAAAGTCAGAGAGCCGGAGGGGAAATGGATGGGTCGGCGGGGTCGTCTTCGGGGGATGTGCTGGGAGTTGAGGGCTCTACTATGATGGGGGTGTTGTCGGTGTAGGCGGAGAGGGAGCGTTGGAGTTGGGAGAGCCAGGCGATGGCTTTGGGGATGTCGTGGTCGAGATAGGATCGGAGACTCTCGATTTTTTTGAGGCTGGGGTCGATGGCGGCGTCGAAGTTGCGGCTCCAAGCTTTGACTTGTTGGATTTTTTCCTCGGCTTCCTTGACGGATTTTTTGGCTTTGCGGACGGCCATTTCCTGCATGGTGGTGCTGGCGCGAAGGGTGGAGAAGCGGGCGCTGACCAGTTCCTGTTCGGCCTGATGCATGACCTGGGTGCGACGTTTGAGCTGGGTTTGCCAGTGGAATTTTTGGTCGTTGGTGATCCATTGCCGGGTGCGGTTGACCTCTTCGCTGACCTGATCGACGGAGCGTCGGGCTTTGGTGAGGAAGATGATGAGGCTGGCACGAAAGGCGTCGAGCGTTTCGATGGAGCGGACTTTGGCTTCGTTGCCGGTCATTTGGAAGTCGGAGGTGGGAAGTGGGCAGTGGGAAGTGGGAAGTGGGAAGTGGGCAGTGGGCAGTGGGCAGTGGGCAGTGGGCAGTGGGCAGTGGGCAGTGGGAATGCGGAATGCGGAATGCGGAATGCGGAATGGCGGCTTTGGGGCTCTGGTTTGGGGCGAAGTGAAACTTCGCGGTCCCTTCTGACGGTTTCTCTCTAAGCTATCTTCTCTCTAAGCTATCTTCTCTCTAAGCTATCTTCTCTCTAAGCTATCTTATCTCTAAGCTATCTTATCTTTGGCCGAGGTAGTCTTCGATGCGCTGGGCTTTGCGGAGCAGGAAGGGCGTGTGTTTTTCGGAGATCTCGACGAATTTTTTGATGACCTTCATGGTGGTCAGAAACTCTTCGGCGAATTTGGTGTGCTCCTGATCCTGCCAGGTGGCGCTGAGGGCGCTGAAACGGGCGTTGAGGGCGCTGGATTTGGCGGCGACTTCGTCATTAAAGCGCTTCAGTTCTTTGGCGAACCGACGCACTTCTTCGGGATCCATGATGGCTTGGGACATATCGGGAAAGGATAAAGGATAAAGGATAAGGGCTAAAAACTGAGGGTATTTTGGGTGTTAAAGAGCGTATTTTAAGTCGGGAATGGGGGTGAAAGCGATGCTTTGTTTTATTTCCAGATGAGCAGGCCGAGGGTGTGGAGGAGGAGGCCGACGAGTCCGCCGACGAGGGTGCCGTTGATGCGGATGTATTGGAGGTCGGAGCCGACTTGGGATTCGAGTTTGGCGGACATTTCTTCGCCGTCCCACTGGCGGGCGGTGTCGCGGATGAGGTTGCCGATTTCGTGGCTGTGATTGGTGGCGAGACTGTGGGTGGCGTCTTTGAGCCAGAGGTTGAGTTTGTTGCGGAAGGCTTCGTCGCGTTCGAGGCTGCGGCCGATGTCGCGGAAGCTGGCGGCGAGACGGGTGTTGATGGCGGATTGCTGCTGGCTGAGGTCGGCGATGAGGGCGCGTTTGATGCCGGTCCACAAGGCATCGAGGGAGTGGGCAAGGGTGGTGTTGGCGAGGAGTTCCTGCTTGAGGTTTTCGAGGCGCTGGAGCCAGTCGGGGGAGTGCTCGAGGTTGTGGATGAGGTCGAGCGCGTGGTGATGGAACTGGTCGCGCATGGGGTGGTCGGGCTCGGCAACGATGGAGTCGAGACTGGCCTGGATGTTGTCGACGATTTTGCGGGCGGTGCGTTTGACGAGCATGCGGCGGATGCCGAAGACGCGGGGGACTTTGCGGAGTTCGATTTCGATGCGTTCTTCGACCAGCGTGACGTTGTCGTCGAGGATGGTTTTGCCGAAGTGGAGGGCGGACTGGAGGAGTTCCTGATGGCGTCCTTTTTCGACCAGCATGGAGAGGAGTCGTCCGGCAATGGGAGCGGCGGGAGTGCGGGTGGCGAGGGAGAGGAGGTTGTCGCGCAGAAAGCGGCGCATGTCGGTGTCGTCGAGGGCTTCGAGGATGCCTGGGAGGGTGGCGGCGATGCGGTCGGTGATTTTTTCGGCGTTACCGGGTTGCTGCAGCCAGGTGGAGGCGCGTTCGACGATGGCGATGCGTTCGATGCGGGCGGTGATCTGGGTGGGGCTGAGGAAGTGCTGTTCGACGAAGCGGGCGAGGCTTTCGGAGATTTGGTCTTTGCGTTTGGCGATGATGGCGGTGTGGGGGATCCAGGTGAGGCCGAGGGGATGGCGGAAGAGGGCGACGACGGCGAACCAGTCGGCGAGGGCGCCGATCATGCCGGCTTCGGCGAAGGCGCGCAGGAAGCCCCAGGCGGGGTGGTGTTTTTCGAAAGTTTTGGCGAGGGCGTAAAGGACGGCCATGAGGACGAGGAGTCCGGTGGCGATGCGGTGGGCGCGCCGGTTGAGGGCAGGATTGGGGGGAATGAGATCGGGGATGGGCATGAAATCAACTGGGAACGCAACGGCAAAAAGATACGGGACGAATAGGATTCGTCTCGCGGCGTCGGATGGGTTGTTGCGGTGTGCTCGTCGTCGAAACGAAGCGGATCGGGTTACTCGATGGAGTCGACCAAGGTATAGATGGCACCGTCCTGGGACATGAGGACGATTTCGCCGTTGGTGTCGGGGGAGATCATGGTGGGATTGAAGGGGTTTTCGGGGGTTTCGGGGCGACGGTAGATGACGAGGCGTTCGAGGATTTTTTGGGAGTCGGGATCGTAACGGAGGGCCCAAAGGGTGCCGGTGCCCCAGTCGCCGTGGATGAAGCAGCCTTGAAGATGGGGGAGGCGATCGCCGTGATACATGAATCCGCCAGTGACGCTGATGCCTTCGGCATGGGTGTAGGCGTGGATGGGTTCTTCGAAGGTAAGGTTGGGGGCGTAGGGGGTGGTGTGGAAGGGGGCGGGGCGGGGGCCGTCGCGATCGCTCCAGCCGTAGTTGGCGCCTTTTTTGATGATGTTGACTTCTTCCCAGATGTCCTGGCCAACGTCGGCAAGCCAGAGGTCGCCGGTTTTTGAATCGAAGGAGAAACCCCAGGGGTTGCGGAGTCCGAGGGCCCAGATTTCGGGGCGGTATTCCTGTTTGTCGGCAAAGGGGTTGTCGGCGGGGATGCCGTAGGGGAGAGCACCGCTGCGGGTGTCGGGGTCGATGCGGAGCACTTTGCCGAGCAGGCTGAAGGGGTTTTGGGAGATACGATAGGGGTCGTCGCGCAGGCCGCCGTCGCCGATGGTGAGGTAGAGTTTTTTGTCGGGTCCAAAGGCGATGTTGCCGCCAAAGTGGTTGGCCATGATGTGGGGTTCCTGGAGGAGGGGTCGACGGGAGGTGGGGTCGCCACGGAAGATTTTGCCTTTTTGGGTGCGGAACTCGGCAAGCACGGTGCGGCGGGGGTTGATGTCGGAGTAAGAGAGGTAGAACTTGCCGTTTTTGGCGAAGTCGGGATGGAAGGCAAGGCCGTGGACGCCTTCTTCAAATTGGGTGACGTCTTTGAGGTTGGGTCGGAGGTCGAGGAATCGGGTGGCGGACCCGAGGATTTCGTCTTCGGGAAGGAGCCAGAGTTCGCCGCGTTGGAGGGCAAGGACGAGACGGGGTTTGTCGAGTGGCATGATGGCCAGCGCGACGGGGCAGTCGAATTTTTGGCGGGGGTAGAGGCGCTGGAGTTTGAACTGGTCGGCGGCTTCGACGGTCGGGAAGGCGGGTTCCGGTAGCTGGGCGTGGGCGGCGGAGGGGAAAAGGTGGGAGAAGGCGAGGATGCCGACGGCGAGGGCCAGCACGGATGGGGCGATGGATTTGGGTTTGGCGGCTGGCATGAGAGGGTGGGAAGCGGGGTTTATGCCATGTGGGGAGGGTTGTTCTTTTGCTCGTCCTCCTACTCCTACTCCTACTTGATCCGGATGATGAAAGAGGAGGAGGTGATGGGTAGTGAGATTTGAGGGAATTGGATGCGGAGGGAGGGGAGGAGTGCTGAGAGGGGAGGACGAGTAGGAGTAGGAGGACGAGGACGAGTTTTTGGTGAGACGATTTGAGTGGGTTTGGTGACGTGGGCGTTTTTCTTTAGCGTAATAGTTGGCGGGCGATGATGGCATCGATGGGATTAAAATCGTCGGTAAGCGCGCGTCCGTTTGCGGGAAGCTGATGAGGACGGAGACGCTGGTTGAGGAAACGGGATTCAATGCTGCCGGGGACATGGATGGTGTTTTCGACCCATGGCTTCCAATCTTTATTCGAAGCAACAAGGATCAAATTTTGAGCCTGGGTGAGGGGACCGCCGGTTTGGAAGACTTCGACGTGGGGAAAAACGCTGCGGACGGTGGCGAGGATGTCGGTGAGGAGTTCGGCTTTGGGACCCTCGGCGGCGCTGATGAGGTTCATCATGAAGACGCCGTCGGCAGTGAGGCGTTTCTGGGCGTCCTGGAAAAACTCGCGGGTGACAAGGTGGGCGGGGATGTGGCGGATGCCGTTGTAGGCGTCGCCGAAGATGAGGTCGTAGGAATGGGGGGTGGTTTGCAGGAAGCGGCGTCCGTCGGTGGCGTGGGCGTGGACGCGGGGGAAGTTGTTGAGGTTGAAGTATTGGCGTCCGACTTCGACGACGGCGGGGTCGATTTCGGCGACATCGGCATGGGTTTCAGGGCTGATCTGGGAGACTTCGGCGGGCATGCCAAAGGCTCCGGCTCCGATGAAGAGGGCGCGTTGGACTTTGAGGTCGGAGTTGAGCTGGACGAGTCGCCAGTAATTTTGGTAGTTGAGGGGCAGTCCGGGATGTTGGGTGTAGATGCCGCCTTCGAGGGTGCTGTCGAGATAGAGGGCGCGGGCGGGGCGACCGTTCATCGGTTCTTCCTTGACGCGGATGCGGTGGTAGAAACTTTCCTGTTGGTGGATGACGGCGGCGTCGGCTTTCTCGGAGGCGAACAGGCAGAGGGTCAGGGTGACGGCCGTGGCGGCGGCGTGTTTGGGGAGATTTTGGCGGAGGCGTCCGGCCATCCAGAAGGCGAGAAGGGCGAGGAGGGCGAGGGTGATGCCGCTGCCGATGAAGATGGCTTTGACGCCGAAGAGGGAGAGCAGCACGAAGCCGCAGAGGAAGGTGCCGATGAAGCTGCCGAGGGAACCGAGCATACCGATGATGCCGGCGGCGGCACCGACGTGGCCTTCCCCGGAGGCTTGGGCGTAGAAGCGGATGCTGGCGGGGGAGACGGCACCTAGCAGGATGCCGGGGATGGTGAACATGAAGAGGGAGATGAAGATGGGTCCGGCGATGAGGCCGCCGTTCGACATGGCGGGGCCGAGCAGGAATCCGATGGGAGGAATGATGAAGGTGGATGCGGCGGCACCGGCGAGGAGCCAGCCGAGGAGGTCGGGTCGGGTGGTTTTGTCGGCAAGATGACCGCCGAGGACGGAGCCGACGCTGAGGGCGATGAGGACGACGCCGATGAGGGCGGTCCAAGTATAAATGCTGTTGCCGAAGTAGGGGGCGAGCAGTCGATTGGCGGTGATCTCGATGATCATGATCGCGGCACCAGCACAGAAATTGATGAGGCCGAGGAGGGCGCGCTGGGGGGTGGGGACGAGCGTGGTTTCGGTTGCCGGAGCGGCGGGTTTGGATTTGGCCATGGAAAGAGCTTTTTTAGTAAAGGGGCGGGGAGCCGAGGAACTGGTGGATTTGTGCGGGGCGCATGCAGCGGCGCAGTTCGGCGGGGAGTTTGGCGGCGAGTTGTTTGAAGAAGGGTTCGCTGGGCGGGGCGAGGATGAGCATCTTCGGCTGTGCAGCGGCGATTTCGGAGGGGGTGAGTTTTTTTAAGGCGTAGAGGTCGTTGGGGGAAGGGAGGTTTTGCTGGGCGATGGCGAAGAGGTCGTATTTGGTGGTTTCGAGGAACTTTTGCAGACGCTCGATGGAGTTGGGTCGGTCAGGGGTGAGATTGAACTCGACGCAGAAAACGGGTTTGAATTGTTTGGCGATGCGCAGGGCACCTTCGAGAACGGCGATGTCGTGGCCTTCGGCGTCGATTTTGATGAGGGCGGGATGGACGTCGGGATGGGTGCGGCAGAAGTCGTCGAGGGTGGTGACTTCGACTTCGACGGCACCGGGAACATCGATGTTTTCGACGAGATGGCTGTGGTCGGCATGACCGGCGATGTGGAGGGCACCGGGTCCGGTGAAGTTGGAGGCGGCTTGGGGGACGAGGCGGGCGTTGCCGGTGGCGATCAGAACGGGGCTGAGGAAGACGTGGTGACCCTGGTCGGGTTCGAAGGCATAACTGCGGCGGACCAGCGGGGAGATGAGGGCGGTGTAATAACCGATGTTGGCACCGATGTCGATGAAGTCGCCGGGTTCGCCGTGTTCGGATTGTTGCTGGAGGTAGCTGGCGAGGATGTAGGCGGCGTTGCCGTCGACATTGCATTGGGAGATGTAGATGTCGCGGGCGAGTGGACTGGCGGACGGGAGGCCGAATTCGACGCCGGTGGGCAGAACGAAGCTGAGGTCGTTGCGGAAAATTTTGGTTTGCAGACGCCAGGAGAATGCGCGTGTGAGGTAGCGCAGGTATCCGACTTCCTTGGCGTAGAATTTTGGCATGACGTGGGAGTGGCCGCGACCGGGCTACCCTCCATAAAACACGAGGCTCACAATCTTCCAGTCATTTCCGTCTCTTTTGAAGGTGAAAAGGTCGGTGCCGCGTTGTTGGGTGCTGCCTTTGGTGAGCAGCCAGGTGACTTTTGCCTGGGCACCGATGTCGTCCATGAGGATGTCGGTCTGGACGGGAAACTCCTTCATGGGTTCGGCGGACTGGGCGTGGCTCATGCGCTGGCCGTGAAGGAAATCGGTGAGGTTCTGACTGGTGACCTGGCCGGATTTCTCGATGAAGAAGATGCGCGCCAGGGGATGGAAGCAGCGGCCGTAGGCCTCCATGTCGGGTTTGGACCAGGTGGCGAAATAGTGGTCGACGGCTTGTCGGACCTGGGGTTCGCTTGGATGAACGAGGGTGTTTTTTTTTGCCGTGCAGGCGGGGAGGGCCAGCAAAAGCAGAAGGAGGAGCAGGGCAAGTGGGTGGAGGCGGGCCTGCATGGTTCAACCTCCGAAATCTTCTTCGGTGACGCCCATCATGCTGAGGAGGCGGTTGAGATCGTCGACGCCGTAGTAGTCGATTTCGAGCCGGCCTTTTTTCTCGCCGTGATGGACGGTGATGGCGGTGGAGAAATGGCGGGTCATGCGCTGTTCCACGGCTTTGAGGGCTTGGAGAACATCGGCGGGAGTCTGTGGGGCCGACTTGGGGGCGGGCGGGTTGAGGATGCTGTCGACCAGTTTTTCAGTCGCGCGGACGGTGAGGCCTTTGCTGATGACGGTTTCGGCGGCGGCATTGATGTCGTCGGCGTTTTTCAGCGCGAGCAGGACCTTGGCGTGACCGGTGCTGAGTTTGCTGTCGCGGAGCAGACCCTGGACGTTGGTGGGGAGGTCGAGGAGCCGCATCGCGTTGGCGACGGTGGCGCGGTTTTTGCCGACGCGCTGGGCGATGTCTTCCTGGCGGAGGCTGAACTCGCGGGCGAGGCGTTCGTAGGCCTGGGCTTCCTCAATCGGGTTGAGGTTTTCGCGCTGAAGGTTTTCGATGAGGGCAAGCTCGAGGACGTCCTTGTCGCTGGCGGTGCGGACGATGACGGGGACTTTTTCGAGGCCGAGTTCGCGGCTGGCGCGCCAGCGTCGTTCACCGGCGATGAGTTCGCATTTGCCGTTCACCATGCGCACGATGAGCGGCTGGATGATGCCGTGTTCGCGGATGGATTCCATGAGCTCGGTAAGGTGCTCGGCGGGGAAATCGCGACGGGGCTGGAAGGGGCTGGCGATGACGTCGTTGAGGGGAACCTGGCGCACGGCTTCGCCCGGGGCGGGTTGCGCAGCGAGGGGTGTCGCCGGCGTGTCTGCCTTCTTGATGAGGGCGCCGAGTCCTTTTCCGAGTGCCTGTTTGGTTGCCATAGGGGGGATCAGACTAAAAGCGAACGGGCGGGAACGCAATGCAAATGAAGGGGAGGGGCTGGGAAGAGGGGATCAGTATGAGGGAGGGTAACCACAGATGGACACAGATAAACACAGATGGATCAGGACGCCGAAGCTTGAGAAATTATCTGTGGTTATCTGTGTCCATCTGTGGTTGATGAATTCAGTCTTGCGCGGTGGAGGGGTTCGACCTATTTGAGCGGGTGCAAAACGCTGAAGACGACTACAAGGTTAAACTGGAAATTTTTGAGGGGCCGCTGGACCTGCTGCTTTATCTGATCAAGAAGGATGAGATCGACATTTACAATGTGTCGATCGAACGGATCACGAGTCAGTATTTGAGTTACATTGAGACGTTCAAGGCATTGAACATTGAGCTGGCGAGCGAGTTCATCGTGATGGCGGCGAATTTGATGTATTTGAAGAGTCGCACGTTGCTGCCGCAAAATGTGCAGCCGCCTGAAGAGGATGCGGATGAGGAGGATCCACGTTGGGAACTGATTCGTCAGTTGGTGGAGTATAAGAAATTTAAGGATGCCGCGAGATTCTTAGGGCAGCGGGATTCAGAGGGGGCGGAGTTTTTTGCGGCGACGCCGGAGTTGCCGGATTTGACGGAGCCGGAGCAGGGGATGCCGCAGGTGGGGATTTTTGATTTGATCCGCGCCTTTCAGAAGGTGCTGAAGAAGTTCGAGGACACGCACACCTTGCGGGAGATTGTCGATGACCGCTGGACGGTGAGTGACAAGATCGACCATTTGCTGAGTGTGATTCCGGTGGGCGGACGTGTGCAGTTTGAGACGTTGTTTACGGAAGCAACGAGCCGCAGTGAGGTGATCATTACCTTCCTGGCGATGCTGGAGTTGATGAAGCTGAATTTCCTCAAGATTGAACAGGAGAAGGTGCTGGGATTGATTACGGTGTTGAGGCCGGAGGACAAGCCGTTCACGGTGGTGCCGATGGATGTGATGGAAGGTGGGGAATACGGAGGGTGATGGGGAGTTCTTCGTTCTTGGTTCTTGGTTGTGGAGTGAGTATTTGGCCGCGATCGGACTTAGACAACGCTCAGGAGGTGAGTGAGGGGGGTTGGCCGACGATACCAGACTGTGTAAAAAGCCCATTCCATCCGTTGATGGCCCGTCAATGGGTGCGCAATGGCCAACAAGGGAGGCCTTTCCTTGATCTGCGTGACCTTCTCTTGATGACTTGCTCGCTTGTCTTCTAAC